>JANXVV010000250.1 GCA_025351525.1 Humisphaera sp.
CCGGCAACTGTTGAGTCCTCCTCCTCCTCAACTTGCCAACGAGGTTGAAGTGCTTCACGTTCGATGAAAAGAGCGGCTCCGCTGAAGTCAGACGACCGCATCACAGGAGAACTAAATCAAACCCATGAACGACACTTTAGAACCACGGGCAAGCCCCGCACCAAAATCACGATGGAAGGGAAAAATGTTTTTGCTGCTCTGTCTGATCCTGCTGGGCGTGACCTTTTCGGCGCTCTACCCGCTGAGGTCACAGCTTGCGGAGATTTCGAAGCAGATCGAAGCCACGAAGGAGCAGATCAGTTCGCTTGAAGATCAACTCAAGGCTGGACTGTCCCAGCGTGCCAATGCTCTCGATCAACTCAAGGCAGAGAGCGACAAGGCGATTCGTGAGCAGCTTGCAAAAGCTAACGGCGAGATCGATGAGGCTTTGAAGCCAGTAATCGCGGCGGCGAAAGAGCCTGCCAATGCCGAGGCGATCATTGCACGATTGGCAGATTTGCAGCGGGCGATCCAAGGCGCGGCGGACTTCCGGTACCGAAAGATCGACGCAATGACGGAGTGGATTGCCCACGCTGCCGACAAGGCAAAGCAGACGCAGAAGGCGCTGGAACTCGCGCAGAAAGCAAGAGCCGATGGCCAACTCGATCTTGCGAAAATTTACTATGTCAGCGCCATCAGCCATTCGCCGGACGACGTCGCAATCCTCTCCGCATACGCTGACGCCGTGTTTGCATCGAAGCCATCGGCTGAGGATGTGGCGCGTCTGAAGTCTATTACCCAAGTGGCCATGTATCAGATTTCGCCGGAGCAGATACCGAAAGCGCTCGCCATTCTCGCGAAGACGACACCGATTGAAGCCGCGCAGGATTCACAACCGGGGAAACTGCCCCCGAAACTCGATTGGGCGGGCAGGTTACGAGACCTGACGGGCGTGCCTCTCGACACGATCTTTTCTGACCCCGCCAAACCCAGCTTCGTATGGATAGCCTTACCGAGGTCGCCGATGCTTTGGCGGATCAGCCCTCGCCGAATGGGGAGATGGAGAAACAGCTCACCGCGGAACTCCGGAAGACGGAACAGACGCTCACAGCGGTGAGAACGACCGCTCTCCTCGACCAATATCTGACCAACCTTACGGAGGCTGCGGACAAAAATCCGATCAAAGCCGTGTCGATCGTGCAGGCGGCGGAATCTGTGATGGCTCAACTCTGGGGTCTCGATCTGGGAGGACTGCCCGGGTCGTTGCAAAAAAAGATCGATGCCTACCCGCCAAAATTGAAAGCGGATGTAGAACGAATCGCAGAAGTGAAATCGGTGCCGTTCCTCGCTGAGATCCAAAAACAAATGCAGCGAACGGAGGGCGTTTCCCTCTCAAGCAATGGCCCGAAAGTCGGAACGCCAGGGCCGCTCCAAACAGCGTGCGATACTTACGAAGATTGCTTCAAAAACGCCCAACAAGCATACGCTCAAGTTTCATCGGAGACGGTGCGAAAGCAGGTGGAACCCCAACTCACCAAGATGCGAGACTTCGTCATCTCTACAAAAAGGAATCAGTTTGACGCGTATCAAAAATGGGTTGTTGACACGATCAGCGGCGCATTTAGTGCGGATAAGCGCGAGTGGTGGACTACGAAGGCGGACACGATTAAGCGGTTTCGCGATTATATGATCGTGAACATTGATCAAAGTTCTTTAAGCCCCGAGACTGCAAGAGTGTTCAATGATGTCGTCGGCAAATTTCTGGCAAACTTGGATGCGGAGCGCGTGGTTGCGATCGAGCGTGAGATGAGCAACACTCAAAAAATGAAACCCGAGAATTTCTAATGAAATCCTTGTTTCTCAAATGCTTCGCGGGATTGATCGCGACCCTCGCGGCCTTTGCCGACGACGATCACCGCAACAGCGAGGTAATTGTCCCGGCTTCCGCGACCGTCCTGTCTGCGGCTCTCGAACGGGCGGACGTGGCGATTGCGCATTCAGTGATTACGCCGAATGAATTGAAGGGAGGGTTTGCTGAGAACTTGAGTAATCATTTCATTCTTGGCGACGATGGTGGGGCGGGAAAGTGGCACGCAGTGTCGCCTCGGTTGGGTCGGCAGGGCCTTGATCATGTGGCAGTTCGAGTTGATCGCGAAGGACGCCCTCGCGGGCTGCTGGTGGGCGAAACGAAGTATGGCACGAGTCAGCTCGGAAAAACCAAAAGCGGCATCCAAATGGGGCCAAATCACACTCCAGTCCGGCTTGCCGGTCTTGCGTCACGATTGAAGGATATTCACGCAAAAGTACAGGCAGGAATAACCACACAAGCAATACCGCCAAATTTGGATCAACGTTACGAGGTCGTGATTCCGGTTGACGATCGGGCTTCAGTCAAGTTCTGGCGCCACCGGGTACTGGATAAGGAATGGAAATATGATGGTCCTCACGAGCTGCTATCTAAAGCGAAGACTCAACTGATCCTTTTGTCAGACTATTTCAACAGAGCAGCCGAAGGTAAGATCACATTCAGAAAGCGCATCTTTGTCTGGAAGTTGAAAGGTGATGACCTGCTCCTGACCGTCCGAAATGCAGATGTGCTTCAAGAAGGAATGTCGATCGCGTCGCTCCCCGCTCAGAATCTGCCACCAATCCATCTTTCCGACGCGCGGTGGGCACAGGACGCTTTCAAGAAAGCTTACAGTGCCGAGATTCTCAGGAAGCTGCCGGGGATTTCGGAGAAGGAAGCGCTGTCGTTGGCAGATGATGTCTATACCGTTTACTCTCCGGCCAAGAGCGCTGATGGACTTTTCGCTCGCAGGTCGTTCGCTGGGTTCGCTGGCGGACAGAGCCTCAAGGCCGGCGCATACGGCGCGGCCTTCGCTGCACCGATCGAACTGGCGTTCCAAGCATTCGGATCGGAACCCGTGGACTGGAACCGGGTTGCGAGTGTGTCCGCGCTGTCAGGCGGCGCTGCGGCGGCTGGTGCCTATAGCGGCAATTTCGCCACATACGGTCTGATGAAATCGCAGTTTGGAAATTCTATGACGACTAGGACTGCGGAACTAGTGGGTTTGCGCTCCGCAGGTCAAGTGGCGAATCTTTCGGGTGCTGTCGTCGGTGGAGGAGTCGCATCGGCCATTTTCGCTTATGGCGGATATTTCCTTGGTTATTACGACTTGAGCACTGCGAACCGGTCGGCGTTTGCTGGCACCGTAGGAACAGCCAGCGGTGTTTTGGCATCTGCCGCTACTCTGAGCATGGTCGCGGCATACGGCACTGCTGGAACGGGGGTAGCCATTTCGACATTAGGCGGAGCGGCTGCAACAAATGCGAGCCTTGCAATGCTGGGCGGTGGCACTGTCGCCAGCGGTGGTTTTGGAATGGCTGGAGGCACCGTCGTGCTCGGGTCCGGAGTTGGCATCATTGTCGTGGGTGTTACTGGTGCAGTGATGTACGGATTTCATCTCTACGATGAGGCGCAGAATAACAAGAGAATCGCACTCACCCTCTCTGACCTGAGCGCACGCTACAGCCCTCATTAGGAAACAAAGTGCCATGCTCATAGTCGAATGCTCATAGTCGAGCCCGGTTTCTAAAACCGGCCGCATGGGCGGCATGAACCGCCGCGAAATCGGCCACGGCGCACTCGCCGAGCGTTCCATCGCGCCGGTCATCCCGTCGAATGAAGACTTCCCGTACGCCATCCGCATCAGCAGCGAAGTGTGCGAATCGAACGGCTCCACCTCGATGGCCTCCGTCTGCGGCGGCGTCCTCGCGCTCATGGATGCGGGCGTGCCCATCAAGACCCCCGTCGCCGGCATCAGCGTCGGCCTCGTCACCGAGTTCGACGGCGCAAACCTCAAGCGCTACACCACGCTCGCCGACATCATCGGCAGCGAGGATCATTTCGGCGACATGGACTTCAAATTGTGCGGCACGCGCGAAGGCGTCACCGGCTTCCAGCTCGACCTGAAGCTCTACACCACGCTCGCCGACATCATCGGCAGCGTGGATCACTTCGGCG
>JANXVV010000253.1 GCA_025351525.1 Humisphaera sp.
TGGCCGATGGCAACGTCCGTAACAAATGCCGCAAGGCGATCGAAGCCACCCATGAAAAAGCCCTGCCCCTGATCGAAGCGCGGCTGGATACCAATCCACCCTCCGCCCGCACCGTGGCGGAACTTCAGGCGATCTACGAAAAGTTCATCCCCAAAGAACAGCGCACCGGAAAATTGTATAAGTTCGACACCAAAGCCCTGGCCCCCGAGGCCTTTTTGGCCTTCGCCAAAACCCACGGCGGCGATCCGATCCACGGCAAGAAAATCTTCATGGATCAAAACGGTGCCGGATGCGTGAAGTGCCATAAAATCTCCAATCAGGGCGGCGATGTCGGCCCGGCCCTCGACGGCGTGGGCGGTAAATACCCCCGCGATTTTCTCGTCGACTCCATCCTCTATCCGTCCAAACAAATTCTCGACGGCTATCAGCAGACGATGATCAAGCGCAAGAGCAGCAACAACCTCGAAGCCGGCATCGTCCGCGCTGAAACCGAGACGGAAGTCACGCTGGTCGACAGCGCAGGTCAGAAAATCATCATCGCCAAAAGCGACATCGTCACGCGGAAGTTGAGCAACATCTCCCTGATGCCCGAGGGTTTGCAGACCGCCCTGAAGCCCGAGGAATTTGCGGATGTGGTGGCGTACTTGGAGAGCCTGAAGGAAGCGGCAAAGAAATGAGTATGACGAACTTTTGTAAGCGGATTTAATCGCACCGTGGAGGCGCCCACACTGAGCTTGAGAATTGATCGATCATATAGCCCCGGGATTTACCCGAGAGAACCGCGATGCTGCGAAAATCGCTGGTTTGCAGACGATTCATCCCGGTAAACCGGGGGCTATATGAGAAGTTCTTAAACTCACTGCGGAACACACAGGAATGACAAAGTCAATGCCGTTCGGTGTCCAGTCCCCGCAGATATTGCACGACATCGTTGCGCTTGCCCTTGTCCTCTATATAGACCGCGTGAGGGGCGTTTGCACCGCGAGCGGGATCGAGCAGGCTGTCCAGGCTTGACACCGAAGCATCGTGGAGGAAGACCTGTTTGCGTGCCAGATCCAGCAGCATCGGCAATGCGTTCCCGCGCTTATCGCCGCGCCCGCTGGCGTCAACGACAATCATCTTGTCGTCGAAGGTACCCGGAGAATTCTGCACGGCATCCAGCGGCGGTTTGCGCTGCATCAACACCTCCGGCGCATAGCCCGGCCAAAGCACCTTCAAATCGACCAAATTTTGCGGGACCGGTTTGCCTTGGTCCGCATTGTGGCACTGGGTGCAACTGGCTTGAAACACGCTGCGCCCGCGCACGAACGTCGCTTCGTCCACCGTCGCCCCCTTGGGCGCGGGCAGGGACACGACATAGGCATTCAGGTCCAGCAATTTTTGATTGTCGACCCGCAGCCCGATGGGGCCCGATTCATCGCCCACCGGCTTGCCGGTCTTGCTCGCCTTGACGTACGGATAGCCGGTCACACCCGTGTCCTTCAGCACTTTTTCGTAACCGGCGGCTAGTTCGTCACCCAGCGCCCCGGCTTGGGCATGAAGGAATTGGCGTCCTTCGGGGCTGAGCAGGTTGGTGGGGTCAAACAGGCGCGTGTAGACGTCATTGTTGAAGTCATCGAGCACCCCATGCTCACCGGCGCTGCCGAACGGGGCGGCCAAATCCTGGCGGAAGAAGGGCTGGATCGACACCGGGTTTCCGTTGCCATCCTGCGTGTCGTCAAAGGTGCCGATGGGAAAATACTTGGGGTTCGTCAAATAGGCGTCCACTTCCTCCTCAGTGGAATCAGCCGTGAGACCTGTGGGAGCGCGCCCGATGGTTTTACCTCCCAGTTGAAGTTGCAGGTGAGGGAAGAATGCGCGGGAATTGGCCGCGATCGCCAGCACCTTGCCCACATTCAGCGTGTGCGGGGTGCGTCCATCCAGTCGCTTGCCGATCGAACCGCCATCCGGCAGATTGAAGACCGAGCCGTCCGAGATCGTATGGCACAACGCACAGGAGATGCCGACGCGGTCCTTTCCCTTCGGCACGATGCCGACCACTGCACCGGCTTCAACCAGTTTGGTCGTCGTCGCCGGGTCATTGAGCATCGGCGCGTGTTCGGGCGTCAGGTCGGTTTTGAGTTCCTTCGACAGCGCGTCTTTCAGGTCGGCGGGGATTAGATCGGCGTCGACGGTCAGGCCTGTCTTCAGCGCATCGAGCGGCGTGACTTTGTGGTCGGCCATTCCCTGGGGAACGCGCATGGCATCGGTCCAGAAGCCCTCATTGCCAAACGTTTCGGAGCGGAATACTTCCTTGCCCCGCGCGGCGTCACCCAACTTGGGAGCCGGTAGGAACGCCGCCGGAGCGGTCATCGGCTTCGCCGGATCGCCCGACTTCGACGCGTTCGCGGGCATGGCGGTCGAACCGGGGTTTTTATGGCTCGTATCGTCCATGCTGTTCGAGGTCGCTTTGCCGCTGTCGGTACGCTGGCAACCGATGCCGACATACGCCGCGAGCGCTGCGAAGAAAATGCTCTGGACGCACAGCTCCGTGAAACGGAAGAGCCTTTGCAATTGTGACACTCGGCTGGACATTACTTCACGCATGGGGTTTCTCCTGTATATCGACGCCGTCGCGGCGTGCGACGATCAGGCTATGTTCAGCGCGTCGACGGATTCCGGGAACGGAGAAAATGCAAAAATCTACAATCCCCTAGAGTATTGCGAAATGTGGCACCCAATTCGGACGCGGAAGTCATTGCAGAATTGTTCCTAACCCATGTCGAGAGATTCAGGCGTTATGTTTCCGAAAAAGCCGTCGACACATCTAATGCAAACCCTGGCAGAACGACGGATGTTGCGCGTCCGCCTTCGCCATATTCGCCGGCAACTTTGTACGTTTGATCTACCAACTGCAGCACTGTGATTCGCCTGTCTCGCGGGTCCACAATCCAATACTCCGGAATCCCCGCCTGCTCGTATTCGCTCCGCTTGGTCTCTAAATCATGAACGCGGTCGTCGCTGACAACCTCGATCACCAGATCTGCCCCGGTCGCGAATTTCTCACCAAACCAGGATAGATGTTCGGTTAGTACAAACAGCACATCAGGCTCGCGGAATTGCCGGGCGTTGAGGCGTAGCGGATAGGCCGCAACGACGACCTTCCCCAATTGATCGGGTCGGATAAAATCGCGGAGCCATTGGTATAGAAAGCCAATGATTTCCTGATGTTTTAAGTTTGGTAAGTCCAGAACCTCCACGCACCCATCAACCATTTCGACGATCCGATTCGTCCGCTCGCTCAGATCCAGAAACTCATTTTCACTCCAGTATCCCTGAGTGGGATAAAGTTTCGCAATGGCCCACGGCGGCGCACCTTTGCCGCTGGACGGAAGGGGATGGTTCATAGTCGTCATAGTCACCTCACCATTCGACGTCGGGTATAACACATGATCGCAAATTCCGGCACGCTTTTGCTCCTACGGATCTAAAAATAGTCCCTCCGCCTCTACCCATGACTGGCGTCGCAAGCTACATTCTCCCCGCCGTCTTACGGCTGCAAACAGGAGAGACATGAAAGCCATCGTTCTTGAAAAGCCCGGTCAATTGAATCGCGTCGAGATCGACGAACCTGCGGCCCCGCTGGCCGGTGAGGCGATGGTCAAAGTGTACCGCGTCGGCATCTGCGGATCGGATGTCAGCGGGTATCTCGGCAAAATGCCGTTCTACAGCTACCCGCGAATTCCCGGGCATGAATTGGGGGTGGAAGTTCTGGCGGTCGGCGAGGGCGTCACGAACGTGAAGCCGGGCGATCGCTGTTCGATCGAGCCGTACATCAACTGCGGGAATTGCCATGCCTGCCGCAAGGGCGCGAGCAATTGCTGCGCGAATTTAAAAGTGCTGGGCGTGATGACGGATGGCGGGCTGCGCAGCCGATTCATTCTCCCCGCCCGCAAGCTGCATCCTTCGACGAAATTGTCGTATGACCAACTGGCGCTCGTGGAAACGCTGGCGATCGGTTGCCATGCGGTGGATCGGCCGGCGCTGGCCCGGGGTGAGAATTGTCTGGTCATCGGCGCGGGGCCGATCGGTTTGTCCGCGATCGTGTTCGCCAAACTCACCGGCGCAAAAATCATCGTGATGGACATGAACGCGCAGCGACTTGAGTTCTGCAAAAACGTCATGGGTGTCGATGAGACGCTTCTGCTCGGCGACCATGTCGAGCAGGATCTACGCGCGGTGACGGATGGCAATCTAGCCGATGTGGTCATCGACGCGACCGGCAGCCATGTGTCGATGTCCAACGCGTTCGGTTACGTCGCCCCGACCGGCCGCCTGGTCTATGTCGGCATTACGACGAAAGACGTGACGTTCAAGCACCCGATTTTCCACCGACCGGAGGGCACACTGATGTGCAGCCGCAATGCCCTGCCGAAGGATTTCACGCGGATCATCCGCTTGATAGAGACGGGTCAGATCGACACCAAACCCTGGATCACGCACCGCACCGCGTTTGAAAATCTCGCCGCGGATTTCCCGTCGTTCCTGCTGCCGGAAACGGGAGTGATCAAGGCGATGGTGGAAGTGGAGTGAATTATTTAGCTTGCGAGCCGTGTCTGGCGGCATCGTCTCTCGGACACGGCTCGCAAGTGAGACCGGCTAAATGAGAAGGAAGGATCACATGATTTCATCCGCCGTCACCATCAGCCTTGTCCCCGAAGCGCGCGGGGGACCGTTTGTATTTTGGGACGATCTTCCCGCAGCATGCCGCAAGGCCGGTGCGTTGGGTTACGACGCGGTTGAAATTTTCCCGCCGGGGCCGGAGGCGATTGATGTTCCCGCACTTCGCGACTTACTCGATGCAAACCATTTGAAGGTGGCGGCTTTCGGCACCGGCGCGGGGTGGGTGAAACATAAGTTGCATCTCGTGCTGCCGGACGCTTCGCAACGTGAAAAGGCGCGCGAGTTCATCCGCTCGATCATTGACCTGGCCGGCCCGTTTCAAGCCCCGGCGATCATCGGGTCGATGCAGGGCCGGTGGGGCGATCTGCCACGCAATGATGCGATGGGTTACTTTGCCGATGCCCTGAACGATCTCGGTGAACATGCGAAGCAGTATGGCGTGCCGTTGATCTATGAGCCGTTGAACCGCTATGAAACGAACATGGCCAACACGGTCGAAGCCGGGATTGCGCTGCTGGATACGTTGTCGACGAAAAACGTCACGCTGCTGGCGGATCTGTTTCACATGAACATCGAAGAAGCGGACATCGCCGCCGCCCTGAAAGCCGGTGGAAAGCACATCGGTCACGTGCATTTCGTCGATTCGAACCGTCGCCCGGCGGGTTGCGGTCACCTGAATTTCATACCGATCGCGGCGGCTCTCCAAGAAATTGGCTATAAAGGCTACGCCTCCGCCGAAGCCTTCCCCTACCCCGATTCCGATCAGGCGGCGAAATCGACGATCGAGGCGTATCGGAAATACTTCGGGCAGGCGGTTTGACTCCTCAAGAAAATCAAAAAATTGCCCGCGAAGCAACACGAAAAAAGACACGAAAAGAGAATTGAACGACAGCGAGTCCCTCGCTACTTTGCCGCAACCGAATTCAGGGGGAATCGTGATGGCGCGAAAACGCGAAGTTAAACGCGAAGGGAATTTTTTTTTCTGATTTCTTCGCGTTCGCCCTCGTGCTTTCGAGGTTGCTATCTTCGTTCCTCTGGAAGATTTTGATCGATCATAATACAGTGACGCGCTCCCAGGGAAGGCGCGTCTCCGTGTGCTCTGTGGTTCAATCGAATTTGTTTTTTTTGTTCCGCGATAGCCCGTGTTCCAGGTCATGGAGAATCATGCTGAAGTACACTCTCATTCATCCGAAGATACTCGAAGTGATCGCCCGCGCCGGGCATCACGGCAGGATCCTCATCGCCGACGGCAACTACCCCGCTTCGTCGACCCTCGGGCCGAATGCGGAGCTGGTCAGCCTGCAGTTGATGCCGGGGCTTCCCACCTGCACGCAAGTGCTCGAGGCGCTGTTGTCGGCGGTCCCGATCGAGGAAGCCAACACCATGGCTTACGAAACCACCGGGCAGTACGCGCTGCACGAAGACCCGCCGGTCTGGGATCAATATCGCGGCGTGTTCAAGAAAGCCGGGTTGCCTTTGGAACTGAAGCCGATCGAGAAGTGGGCGTTTTACAAAGCCGTCGACACCAAAGATCATGTGCTGACGATTCAGACCGGCGATCAGCAGCGCTTCGCCAATCTGCTGTTGAGCATCGGCGTGAGAATGGATTGAAGTAGCATGGGCCACCAGCCCATGTCTTTGTCAAAAAAAAAGAATCATGGGCTGGTAGCCCATGCTACGAATAATGGAACACCGCACCCTCGGCAATACCGGTTTACAACTCCCCATCCTCAGCTTCGGCGCTTCTTCGCTCGGCCAGGAATTTCGCCAGGTCGATTTGAACGAAGCCGTGCGCTCCGTGCGCGTCGCGCTGGATTGCGGGATGAATTTCATCGACACCTCGCCGTTTTATGGCCGAGGCATGTCGGAGGTTCTGCTCGGGGTCGCCCTGCGCGGCGTGCCGCGCGAGAGCTATCTCCTCGGCACGAAACTCGGCCGATACTCCGGCGAGCATTTTGATTTTTCCGCCCGGCGGGTGATCGAAAGCGTCGACATCAGCCTCGAAAGGATGAAGGTCGATCATCTCGATATCGTCCTCTGCCATGATCTGGAGTTCGTCGACATGAATCAGATCGTCGACGAGACGCTCCCCGCGATGCGGAAATTGCAGCAGCAGGGAAAGATCAAATTCGTCGGCGTGAGCGGTTACCCGATGAAGATGTTCAAGTTCATCGCCGACCGGGCCCCGATCGATGTGATCCTGAGCTACAACCACTACACGCTGCAAAACACGATGCTGGCGGATCTGGTGCCGTACCTGAAGCAGAAGGGGATCGGCATCATGAACGCCGCCCCGTTCAGCGCACGGCTGCTGACCAACGCGCCGCTTCCCCCCTGGCATAAAGCCACCCCCTTCGTACGCGAAATTGCCGCCAAAGCCGCCCAGCACGCCGCCGACAAGGGCAGCGACATCGCCAAGCTCGCCCTGCAATTTTCCATCCGCAACCCGGAGATGACCACGTGCGTCGTCGGCTCGGCGAATCCGAACAATGTGCAGAGTTGGGCCAGGTGGGCCGCCGAGCCGGTGGATGAGGCGCTGATGAAGGAAGTGCAGGAGATTCTCAAACCGATTCACAACTGGTTTTATGTCGAGGGAAGGGTGGAGAATAACGATCCGCAGTAAATATCGCCTGATTTATTCACGGAAACTCAACTCGATTGATCATTTTCTCTGTCTCGATCCGCTTCGCAAGCATCAAGAGTTTCGAGATAAGTTCTCCTACGTTGTATTTTTGATGAGGGCAGTACGCGATGCCGGCATGAGGCGTCCCTGCGGCGGCTAGGCGCAACATGTCCGGATCATGGCTTACGATGACCCGTCCTTCGCTCCGAGCATATGCCAATTGCACGTCGTCGGCTGCGCCGAGCAATCGCGCTTGAGGTGTCGTGGTGACATCAATCCCTCTGCGCCGCAGACCCAAGGCGACCGCCTCGGCGATGTGCTCGTCGGTATGGAATTTCACGGTTCGAAGTTCCGGTGATCCATCATAATTTCTCTTCAAGCGGGCCGGGGCCCATTTGAGCGCGTAGCCGTTCAGCAAGGCGATCGTCATCCTTCGCCTGTTGGTCGATCGCCGCTTGATTGTCGTAGTAGTAGGCCAACCCCGCATGGATGTCAGAGAGGGTTAAGTGCGGATAGGCCGACAGGATTTCGTCGGGCGACTGCCCGGCCTGGGCAAGAAAGGCGATGTCCCAGACGCGAATCCGTGTGCCGGCGATACAGGGCTTCCCGCCGCACACGCCTGGGGTGCTTGTGACATGCTGCTTGGGAGTCGTAATTAGGACGGTGCTCATCGGCATATTTTATACTGTATTCTTGAGTGACAAAAAAGTCTTCTGAGTTGAGCAATTCATTCGCAAGGTTACGTGCGTTTATCGCATGGCAGTCCCCGGCAGGACGACCATCAACAGATCATGTACCCCCAAGATCGGCTGCCTGAAGAGGCTTGCCATTCTGCCGGTGACTGCCATGCGATAAACGCACTCTGGTCCAAGACGAAAACGCTTCATTTCAAGACTCCACCCGGTGTTTACCGATCCTCAAACCAATCCCTCCCTATTTCCCTTGTCGGTTAGGGCGATGTAAGGTAATCTGTCAGCCTGTTGAGTACGCCCGCCGCCCTCTCGACCCTATCTCGCGGCGGACGAACGGAGTGGAACCACAGGATCGGCCCATTGTGAGCCGTGCGTCAGGAGGACGCTTGCACGGAGGCGTCTTTCAAACTGAACGCAGGAGATCTGCCATGGAATCATGTTTGTCTTTGACTGGAAATGTGACCGAAGCCCTGGGCCCGAAACTACGCCGTCAGCGCCGGCGATTGGGATTGACGCTGGATGATCTGGCGGTGCGGGTGTCGATCTCCAAGCCGTATCTGTCGCTGATTGAGACGGGTCGGGTACCCAATCCGCCGAGCGATGAAAAGCTCAGCCGTCTGGAAAAAACGCTCGGCTTCGTGACCGGTGAACTGGTCAGCCAGGCCCATCTCCAGCGCACGCCCAAGGATGTGCGGGCCATGTTGGGAAAACTCATGCGCGGGACGGAGAAAAAGAACCCGGAATCGTCTCCCGCTCCACACTTAGTCCTCGGTCCTCAGTCCTCAGTCCTCAACCTGGATACCGCGTACCTCTCCGGGATGCTCCAGCAACTGGTCGAACACTCGGCGGGAAACGTCGAGGAAGTCGCCACCAACGCCATCCCCGTTATCAACAAGGTGTCGGCGGGATACCCGAAGGATTTCACCGATCTGTCCTATCCCCCGCGCATGGCGGATGATTACATCGGCTGCCCGGATTTGCAGGACAAGGACGCCTTCGCCGCCCGCGTGCATGGCGACAGCATGGCCCCCAAATATCGCGAGGGGGACATCGTGATCTTCTCCCCGTCCGCCGGCCCCCGCAACGGAGATGACTGCTTCGTCCGTTTTGATGATGGTCAGACCACGTTCAAGCGGGTGTTTTTCGAGGTGGATGAGAAGGGCGATTCGGAGTTGCGCTTGCAGCCGCGTAATGAGAAGTACCGCCCGCTGACCGTCGCGGCGGAAAAGGTCACCGGCGTGTGGAAGGCGGTGTTTAAGTATCAGCGGGTGGATGAGGAGTGATTCGACGCCAAAGTCCGGGGGCTTGCGAAACCCATCGCTTGATCTCTTACGCCTTTGAACCGATTATCTTCCGCATGGCAAAAAAGCCTCCGTCACGGGCCAAGGCGAGACCGCACCGTAATCTGCAACCTTTGCCGAATGCGCGAGCCGTGCTTATTTGCGAAAAGGTGATTAAGGATGCTATTGGGGGGACCGTGACAATCGTCGGTGTTCTTACGCAATTTCGGGTGATGGACTTTCCCACTAGGACACCGGCACTTTTTGTAAATGGGAACGAAGTCGGACATCAATCTTTTGACACCCCCGACGAAGGGAGCATCAATGCTGGCCGACCTTAAAGCCGTGAACGTGAAATCACCACCAATCTTCATCCACTGCAAAATTTGCAGAACATTTTTCCCGAAAACTCGTTACACTGCGATCTGAAAACGATTGTTTTTCGACGAGGGCAGTGCTGGTCGGATGTCGGGAACCTCATTCCGGGAGAAATTTGACCCGGTGGGGTTCGCCGCATTTTATTTACGGAGAAGAGATGAAGTCTCGTTTGCTTTCCACTGCCGTCGCTTGCGGCGCGGCATCGGTGTTTTTCTCGCTCGCACGGCCTGCACTCGCCCAACTGCTTCCACCCTTTCAACCCGGCGCGATCAGCGTGGCTCTTTCCCCCGTGGCAACCGGGATGACGGCACCGGTCGACCTGAGATCAGTGCCCGATGGCAGTGGGCGGCTGGCGATCACCGATCAGGCGGGGAAGGTGCAGATTTTTCAGAACGGTGTTTTGCAGAGTACGGTGATCGACCTCTCCAGCCGACTGGTTCCCTTCAAAACGAACTCGAAGGGAGCCATCTCTTACGACGAGCGCGGCTTGCTCGGTTTCGCCTACGACCCCGACTTCACCACCGTCGGGTCGGCTGGTTTCCACAAGGTTTATACCTATACGAGTGAGACGAATGCCAGCGGCACCGCCGACTTCACCCCGCCCTCCGGCGGCACGATCGACCATCATGGCGTGATCGCCGAATGGTCGATGAGCGCGGCCAATGCGGATGTTGTCGATCTTTCCACGCGCCGGGAGATATTGAGCGTTGCCCACCCCAATTTCAATCACGATGGTGGGCCGTTCGAGTTTGGCCCGGACAAAAAACTATACTTCAGTCTCGGCGACGGTGGCGCGGCCAACGACACCGGCAACGGTCACGTGCTCATCACCGGCAATGCCCAGGACACCAGCACCACCAATCTCTGGGGCAAAATCCTTCGCATCGATCCGCATGGCACCAACAGCGCCAACGGCAAGTATGGCATTCCCACCGATAACCCCTTCGCCAACGTCGCGGGAAAGGCCAAAGAGATTTATGCCTATGGCCTGCGCAACCCCTACCGCATCAGCTTCGACCGCAGCAACGGTCAGTTGATCGCCGCCGATGTCGGTCAGAATAACATCGAGGAAATCGACCGCATCATCTCCGGCGGCAACTATGGTTGGAATACGAAAGAGGGTACTTACACGTTTGATCCTTCCACCGGAAATGTGCTGGTCAACAGTCCGGGTTTGCCGGCTAATTTAGGTTATATCGATCCGGTGGCGGAATACGATCACACCCAGGGCATCGCGATTGTGGGCGGGTTCGTCTATCACGGTTCACTTCTGCCGCAACTTCAAGGCAAGTATGTTTTCGGGGATTTCAGCAACGGGTTTTCACCGGCGGCGGGGCGGTTGCTCTACGCGGACCTCACCACGGGTCAGATTTTTGAGTTCGCCAACGGCTTAATAAACCAGTCCCCGCTCTACATCAAAGGATTCGGCGAAGACGCCAACGGGGAAATTTACGTCACCGGTTCATCCTCGCTGGCCCCTTCCGGGACGGCCGGCATTGCCTATGAATTGATCGTCCCCGAACCGGCAAGCCTGGGCCTATTGGCTACCGCCACTCTACTTCTCGCGCGACGCCGACGCAGGAATTCCTAAGCAAACTTCATTTCTAGAACTGGCCGTGGCCACCTCCGGTGGCCCGGTCTTTATTTTTCCCTCATTCCACCGGGAACACGATTCATTTCGCGACCCACACCGCTGGCGGCGCAATCTGATCCCCCGGCCGCTTCCCAGCATCCACCCGATTGGGAGTGGTCGAAAGCCGACTGGTCGCCCGCAAGGTCATATCGTGATCGCATTGGATCTGACAGCTTAAACGCAGCCCGGCGGTCGCCGCCAAACCGCGAGCGGCTAAAATATCCTTCTCAGCCTGCGTCATTTGCGAGGGTTCACCGGCCACAAATTCCACGCGGCAGGTGGTGCATCGCGCGTTGCCCCCGCAGGCATGCATCTGATCGACGGCGGCCTCGTCGGTCAGGGCCAGAACCAGCCGTTTTTTTGCGGGGATTTCAAAAGTGCCGAGGCCTTCGACGGTGAGTTGAGCCATGGAAAGGTTCTTTCGGGTGAGAGGTTTGTAAGCGTAAAACCCGGAAAATCCGGCACTGCAACGCTCGTCTCATTCGCCGCTGCGTTCCGGTTTGGAGCTTTTCAGATCGTTCCGGTGCGGGTCGATGTAATGATCCATGGCAAGGTACAACGCTTTGGCATGTCGGGCAAATAGAAATGCGCAAATGGGCATCGGGATGCACACTATCAGGATGAGCCGCGTGAGCGTGGGTTGGAAAAAGTGATCGACCAGAAGTGCGACGGTCATTCCCAGTCCCGCGATGATGCCGTAGTTGAAGGCCCAGGTCGCCATGAGAAAATAACCGGTTTCCCGCTCATAGGCGTAGCTGCAGCGCGGGCAGCCATCCAGCGGCGTAAACCAGTTCCAGATACTTCGCACTTTGAGTGCCGGGATGAACATCGGCGAAATTCCGCACTCCGGGCAGCGCAGATGCATCGCACGACGGATGAAGACCCACGCCGACAGAGGCAGTTGAGAAGCAGGCGGAAGCGGCAAGTCATCACGCGCCATAGCGTTGAATTTTACGACGCGGCATTGGGATTGTCAGCCATCTTAAATTCCATCGCGGAAATAAAGAGATTAGCCACGGATAAACACGGATGAGCGCAGATCAATACGAAATCAATACATTAAAATGCAGCATTGAGTGTTTTGAAAACAGGTGGCATGGGCGTCTCGCCCGTGCTTTTTTTAGATCAGAAAGACATGGGCGAGACGCCCATGCCACCTGAACGCAATCTATTTGCCGTTACGCGTGCCTTGTCCGTGTTCATCCGCAGCAACCGTTTACTTCCGCTCGCGCTGCCATCGCCCCGGTGCGGGTTGGTGTGTGTCCTGCAAGCGGCGGCGATGGGCGGATAGAAGATCGCTGCGGGTGATCATGCCGATCAGTTGTCCGGTCTTTCGTTCGATGACGGGCAGTCGGCCGATGTTGTGATTGACCATGTGGTCCGCCGCTTCGCGCAAGCTGCAATCGGCGTAGACGATTGACGGGGGACGCTTCAAGAGATCGCGCAGTTTCGCGGCGAGACTCACCTTCGGATCGAGCAGATCGCGGCGGGTCAGCACACCGACCAGATGGCCCGCCGCATCGACCAGCGGATAGCCCTGATGGGTCGTGCCGGGTCCGCCCGCGGTGATCCAGGCGCGTATTGTTCCGATCGTGTCCTCGGCGGCCAGCGAGACGATGCCCACGGAGGTCTGATCGCGGACGAGGATACTGTCGAGAAAGTCGGCGGAATATTCCGCCGGCACGCGGACGCCGCGACGGGCGATTTTTTCGGTCATGATCGAATTCCGCATGAGCAAGCAGGAGACGAGAAATGACGCCGTGCATCCCCCAAGCAACGGCAACAGGCCGAGCGGTTGCAAGGTCGTCTCGAACGCGAACACCACGGAGGCCAGAAGCGCCCGCGAGGCCCCGGCGAACATCGCCGCCATGCCCACGAGCGCGGCGATGCGCAGATCGACCGACGCCGCCGGCAACAGATGTTGAGCCGCCGCGCCCAGCAAAAGCCCCAACCCGCTGCCGATCGTGAAAAGAGGCGCGAGCGTGCCGCCGGACGTGCCGCTGCCGAGCGCAATGGACCAGGAGATGAATTTCATCAGGCACAGCGTGGCGACCAGTTTCAGCGGCCAGTCGTTCGAGATCGTGTGGGTGATGTTGGCATATCCCACCCCCAGCGTGCGCGGATAAAAATATCCGATCACGCCGACGAAGACGGCACCGATCGCCGGCCACCACATCCAATGGATGGGGATTTCCTCGAACGCATCCTCGATCGCGTAGACGATGCGCGTCACTCCGACCGATGCCACCCCGATCAGCGCGCCCAGGACGACATAAATAATCATCGCCATGCCTGAAGGCGTGATGAGATCGGGCATCGGGAAGACGGGCTGGGTTCCTTCAAACAGCACCCGCACCCCGGCAGCGGCGGACGCGGCCAACGCGACCGGCACCAGCGAGCGCGGGCGAAACTCAAACAGCAGCAGTTCGATCGCCAGCAGTACCGCCGACACCGGGCTGCCGAAAGTGGCCGCCATGCCCGCTGCGGCACCGGCGGCAAGCAGGGTTTTCCGCTCCATCGCCGTCGTGCTCAACACTTGGCCCACAAGCGAACCGAGCGCGCCGCCCGTGGCGATGATCGGCCCTTCCGCGCCGAACGGCCCGCCCGTGCCGATCGAAATCGCCGACGATATCGGTTTCAAAAATGTGATTCGCGGCGGGATGCGGCTCTCATTCAGGAGCACCTGCTCCATCGCCTCCGGAATGCCGTGCCCGCGAATCGCCTTGCTGCCATATCGGGCCATGAACCCAACCAGCAATGCCCCGATCACCGGAATGACGATGACGAAAAGCCCCAGGTGATTTTGCTCCGGTGAACCCGGCAGGAAGGAGGGTTTGCCGTAGAAGGAAATATTCGTGCAGAAGTAGATCAGGTGGATCAAGGCCTGCGCGATAAACGCCGCCGCAATGCCGACGGCAATGGCGATCGCACAGATGAACACAACGCGACCATCGACAAGCGCAGCCTGCGTCGGCACGGCGGCAGCCTCCAACGTCGGTCCCAATGCGATGGCCACCGGAAGCCCTTCATTTGTGGCCGCTCGTTCGATGGGATGGTCCGCGCCGGGTTCTGCAGTCAAAATAACCTTTCAAAAAATGGACAGCGGATGTTGAAGCATCGCCGTCCAATTCACAAGGGTTTGGCAGATGATTTTCGGCAAAAAATTCAATCAATTTCGGAGAGATGTGTATATTGCTGAACTGCGCTACGCAAAGGTGCGTAACGTTCGACTGGGGAATCAGCTATTCTTTGAACAAATGACTCGGCGCGATATAGCCCCGGGTATACCCGGGAAAACCATGATGCTGTCAAAGCCGCTGGTTTTTCAGACGGTTTACCCCGATAAACCGGGGGCTATGTGAAAAATTATTAAGCTCGCCGCGAAAGGTGTTTTCCGACATTGGGTGCTTTGAATAAGGTGGCATGGGCGTCTCGCCCAAGCTTTTTGGCCGAAGAAATGCACGGGCGAGACGCCC
>JANXVV010000255.1 GCA_025351525.1 Humisphaera sp.
CATGGGCGTCTCGCCCATGCTCTTGGGTTGAAGACACATGGGCGAGACGCCCATGCCACCCATTCACGAATTCCCCCGCGAACAACACCGCAGGTATGGCAAGCAGCATCAGATCGTAGTCGAAATAGAACGGCATCAGCAGCGGCATCGTGGCGATGGTCGCGGCGATCACGCGATCTCGAGAGACGGCGTTGTCGTGGAGAAAGCAGCGCAGCAAACCCACGCCCAGCAATCCGCACATCGCGACAGTCAACACCGTGACGGCGACGATCGGTTCGCCCGCTCCTCGTCCCTGAAACATCAGCCGCCAAAATGCTTTGATCGTCGCGTGACGTTCCCAGACGTAAGGATGATCGATCTGCATAAAGCGGACATTGGCGGGGAGCTGATGCAGGAAGAGGGTCAACGCGCCCGGCATCGTCGTGATCGTGATTAGAAAAAGGATCGACCCGGTGATGGCCAAACCGGCAAGCGCACGCCAACCGAGCGTCAGGACAAGGGCGACGGCGACGATCGCGCCGAGTTGGGGTTTGTAGAACAGAAGCCCGCAGATCAGGCCGGCGAGGAGAGGACGATTGGATCGCCAGAACGTGACGGTGCCGGTCAAAAGCAAAAGGGACGTCATGGTGTTTTGGCCATGGCTGAGGGCTTGCATGACGGGCATGGAGAAGGTCAGCAACAAGGGGATGAGCGCGTAAGATTTCCAGGGAATGATGGCCTGATGCAGGGACATTGGCGGAGGAGCCAGCATTTTGCAGAGCAAGACGATGGCCGTTATGCCGCACGAAATATTGAAGAGCGTCCAGAGCAAAAGTGCTTTTGAATACGGCAGATGGGAAAGCGGTGCGAAGATCCAGGCGTAGAACGGGGGGTTCCAATACGGTCCATAAGAATCACCGAGTGAAAGCCCGGCACGGCGGCCGGTTTCCTGCTCGAATTCTTTGACGGCTTGAATGTCGTACAACTTGTCGAACTGCCCGGCGGCAGCAAAATGACCGGCGGTGTAAAAGGCGGTGAAATCATGCCCGAGCATATCCCGCTCGACGGCTTTCTCGGAGGGGATGAAGAGATTGCCGATGATTAACGTGAGCAGGAAAGCCGCCAGCAGGCTTCCCGAAAACCAGAGCTTGGCGCGAAACGATTTAGGAGCGCGGGCGGGTTGGATTGGGGCGGTGATGATAATGCTTTATCGGTCAATCGCCCCGGACGTTTCAGAGAATTGATTATTCACTTAGCCCCGGGTTTACCCAAGAGAACCGTTCGGCTACAAAACATTTCGGGTAACACACGGCAAATCCCGGTAAACCGGGGGCTATATGATAAGGTCTGAGGCTCTAAAGCGGACCCCACCAGACGTTTTTCAGTCCATCGCTTCAATCTGATGCAGCGCATTAAGCTCGGCACGAATCACCCGGCGTTTCTGCATTTTAACCACCTGATTATCAGCACTGTCGAGTTGATCGAGCAGACGGCGGACGCTGTTGGCGCGGGTTTGCCGATCGGTGTTGCGGGCGTCGGAGACGGATTCCAATGTGGGGAGAAGTTCGCGAAAATCAGCGGGGAGAGAGGTGCCGTCCTCTTCGATTGATGCACCGCCTTTGACGCGAAATTTTTCTTCCAGGTCATTCAGTTCGCTCATTTGCGATCTTGTAATCTAAAGAAACCCAGCCAACAAGTTGGCTGGGCTTTGGGGCTCAATTTGAGTTGGTCGAAATTTAGGCGGAAAAGCTGCTGCCGCAACCGCAGGAGCTGGTGGCGTTGGGATTCTTGAAGACGAATCCACGGCCCATGATCTCGTCCTTGAAGTCGATCTCGACGCCGTTCAGATAAAGATAGCTTTTCATATCGCACAGGATTTTGACGCCATGGGCTTCAATTTGCTCGTCCATTTCGCCCTTGGGCTCTTCGGTGAGGTCGAGCATGTAGCTGAACCCCGAGCAGCCGCCGCCCTTGACGCCGACTCGCAGTTTGGTCTCGGCGGCAGGCAGATTCTGCTGCTCCATGATGGTCTTGATTTCCTTGGCGGCGGATTCGGTCAGTGTAATGGGCATGGGCAAATCTCCTGGGTATTAATCAAAATCACGCGAATAAAACGACTCTCGCTGTACTACATTGTATACTGACACCCTAGGGAAGGCTAGAGCCGTGTTCTTGCAAAGCTCCCGCGAACTGAAAAACGCTCGCTTGCGGTTGGATTGATAGAGTGTGTCTCGCGCGCAGGACATCCCATGGAACAAGTTCCATGGCCGTTCGAATGCGATTGCACGTTCCATCGCCTATCAAATTACCGCCTCTAAAGCGATCAGGCGTTTGACGCGGGTTGCCTTCAGACCTTTATCGCTCGCTTCGGCTTCATACTCAACCGTTTCACCATCGGCGAGGGTTTTGTATCCCTGACCTTCGATGATGGAGTGATGTACAAACACGTCTTTGCCGGTTTCATCCGCGTGGATGAAGCCGAAGCCCTTGTGGTCGTTAAACCATTTCACGATCCCGGTGGCCATGATGCCACTCCTTTCCCTGAAACATTGCAGCCGTCCCGCACTCAACAAATCCCGAACATCGAACGATGCGTTGACCGGTCCTGCTTCGGGTGCGACGAAGCAAGCAAGCGGGAGAATAACGCAACCGTAGGATAGATTGCAAAAAGTAGTCATTTTGTCGATGGAAGGGTGACAGGATTGCGGGAATTCAATCGACACGCCATTGGAGGTTATTCACAATTGCCGACAGGAAATTAGCTTACGCCGAGTCAAGGCACTCAATTCACTTTCTTGAAATTTTTATCAATTCGTCGCAGCGGCATTGATTTTTTCTGTCCGGTTGATTTTTTCAGATGTAAGCCGTTTTATATCATTAGTTTATGTTTTTTATTTCGAGATATTAATTGCGTTAAGATTCCGGCTTGCGAATGAATCAACGGTCTGATAAGGACAAACGCCGGAACCTATAAAATACTGCGAAATAAATGGATTGCCCGCCGTCATTCACAGGTTATCCACAACTCGCCCGCTTGATTTTGTGGGGATCGTGGCGAGACTACCGCCGCACGGACGGTATCCGTGACGATGTTGCACCGATAGGACCGATCGATAAGACCTGATGAACCTGCTCGAAACCACAAAACTCGTTAAAAGCTACGGTGGGCGGACAGTCGTGGATGAAGTAAGCTTCGTCTTGGCCCAGCAGGAAATCGTCGGTATTCTGGGTCGAAACGGGGCGGGTAAAACCACAACGTTTCGCATGATTATGGGGATGGTTCGCCCAGACAGTGGAGCGGTGGCGTTTGATGCGTTCGATATCACCCATCTTCCGATGTACAAGCGGGCGCGTCGGGGAATGGGGTATCTTTCGCAGGAGCGCAGTGACTTTCGGCGTCTAACTGTCTGGCAGAATCTGCAGGCGATCCTGGAGACACTGAACATTTCCAGGCTTGAACGCAACAAGCGGGCGAATCTGCTGCTGGATCAGTATGGCTTGCTCAAAGTCCGCGATCAGCGGGCGGAAACGCTCAGCGGAGGCGAACGCCGTAAGCTGGAAATCGCTCGCGCGCTGGTCACTCAGCCGAAACTGATCCTTCTGGACGAGCCCTTCAGCGGCGTCGACCCGATCGCGGTCGAGGATTTGCAGCGCGAAGTTCGTCGCCTGAAAGTTGAGTTCGGCAAGAGTGTGCTGATCACCGATCACAACGTGCCCCAGACTTTAAAAGTCTGCGATCGGGCACTGATTATCAATGAGGGGCGTAAGATTAAGGAAGGCACGCCGCGAGAAATCATCAATGATCCGGCGGTGCGCGATGCGTATCTGGGGAATACGTTCAAGGGAAATGAATTCGATTAGCGGTGGCCTAGGCGTCCCGCCCGTGCATTTCTTCGGCCAAAAAGCACGGGCGAGACGCCCATGCCACCTGCTTTTCAAAAGTTCTCATTTGGGAATAGCCGCCCCGGTTACCGGGTTATTAGTTGTCATAACTGTTACTCGCCGTATTGATCGCACCCATTGTTCCGGAACTCTTATGAAACGCACCTTTTTCATCGCGGCACTTTTTCTTCTGATGACTTGGATGTTCGCCTTCGCCGAAACGCCTGCAACCCAGCCTGTTGCTCCGCCCGCTCCGCGAAAGCTGACGGCGAAGATTTCTCCGGAAGCTCAGAAGACCCTCGACGAAATGAAAGCCGCGTATGGCGGTCTTACTTCGCTGGAACTCGCGGGCACGACCAGTTTCGACAGCGATATTTCCGGAAAAAAGGGGCATGAGACGGATACCTTTACCGCCGGTTTCAAAGCTCCGAATCAATTTCGCCATGAGATGAAGGGGAACATGATCGCGGGTTCCACCGGGGAAAAGGCATATGTGCTGTCGGTGGAAGATAACACCTTCATTCAAAAGGACGCCCCGAAAGATCGCGTGGCTGCCGTCGATGCGCCCCGGTCGATTTGGGAGGTGGTGACGTTGCAGAATCCTTCGCTGGCGATGGCTCTGGCGATGGACGCGGGGACGCATTTGATCGACGGCGCGACGGCTTTCGCTGTCGCCGGGTCAAAGGAAACATCCGCTGCCGACGTGGAAAAAGGAACGGTGGTTGAGAAGGTGGCCGATGTGAAACTCGGGGAAAAATCCTACACCGTTTTAAAGCTGACAAACGTCGGTGGGGATTTCACCTTCCTGGTCGAGCCCGAATCACATCTGATTCGACAAGTCACGATCGACCAGACGAAATTTCTGAAACACATCGGTCAGCCCGATGTGAAAAAAGCGACGATCACCGTCGACTACACGACCAGCACGACGCCCGCGAAAATGACTGATGCGCAGTTCGCCTGGACGCCGCCTGCGGGCGCGCGGGAGTTGACGAGCGCCGCGATGGCGAAGGACGATGGCGAAGGTGCCGCCGCCGCACTTGTCGGCAAGCCCGCGCCGGATTTTAAGTTGAAGGATCTCGACGGCAAAGAGGTTTCGATGGCCGATCAGAAGGGGAGCGTGGTGATCGTCGATTTCTGGGCGACTTGGTGCGGTCCCTGCGTCGAAGCGCTGCCTCACCTCAATAAATTGTACGAAGAAAAAAAGGCGGCGGGTTTGAAGGTGTTGGCCGTCAGCGTCGACGATGAGAAAGAGAAAGTGGCGCCCTTTGTAGCGACGAACAGACTGACCATGAGGGTGCTGTTAGACAACGAGGAGCAGAAGGTCGCCGAAAAATACGGCGTGCAGGGAATTCCGCAGACGGTCATCATCGGCAAGGATGGCATCGTCAAAAAAGTGTTCGTAGGAACCGGGCCGCAGACGGATGATGAGATGCGGAAGATCGTGGAAGAGGCGATGAAGTAGGCACGGGTTCTGTTCCAAAGTTGCTCACGAAAATGACCGATAGAAGAGGTAAGGCATGTTTGTGTGACATGCCTTACCTCTTATTATTGGAGCATTTTCCCCGATGAATTTGCAACTTGCCCGGCGAATTCGAGATTGTTCCGCACTTCCCTCGCTTCCCGCGATCGCGATGCAAGTATTGGAGATGGCCAACAAAAACGACGCCGACATCGCCGAAATCGCCAAGGTCATCACCAAAGATGCGGCGTTGTCCTCGAAGGTTCTCCGCACCGTCAATTCCAGTTTTTACGGACGAAGCCAGAAGGTCAGCACGATCAGTCATGCGATGGTGATTCTGGGCCTGCAGTCGGTGAAGACGCTGGTGCTCGGATTTTCGCTGGTGAGCAGCCTGTCGAAAAATAAGAGCAAGGGTGGATTCAAACACGTCGATTATTGGAAGCGGAGCATTTACGCGGCGACGGCGGCGCGATCGATCGCGGCGATGTCCAAACAGGTGCAGAGCGAAGAATGCTTTCTGGCCGGCCTGCTGATGGATATCGGCATGTTGGTGCTCGACCAGACGCTCGGCGCGGAATACGCCGGTCTGGTGGAATCCGCTGTTTCGCACGGCGACCTGGCGGCGGCGGAGGACAAGTCGCTCGGGATGAATCACGCCGAGGTGTCCGGCTTGCTCGCGGAACACTGGAAATTGCCGCCGGTGCTGTCCGTCCCCATGGCATTTCATCACAACAGCGATCGGGCAGAGGAATCGGTGCGCCCACTGGCCCAGGTGATTTCATTGGCGGGTCGATGCGCTGATTTTTTCGTCGATGCGAATCCTCAATCCGCCTACAAGGCGGTGCGTGAGTTTTGCCAGGAAAAATATGCGATGGAGGAGTCGAAGTGCAATTTGCTGCTCGACGAGATCAGCCGTCGCACCGCCGAGGCTGCGCCGCTGTTCGACATCGTCATTCCGAATGAGCGATTCGAAACGATCCTGAAAAAAGCGAACGAGCAGTTGATCGAAATGACGCTGCATACGCAACGTCAGGCGGCGCAACTGGAAGTGAAAGCTTCGACGCTGCAAGTGCAGAACAAGCAGTTGAAGGTTCAGGCGACGACGGATGCGCTGACCGGCCTGGCTAATCGCGCGGCGTTCGACCGGTATTTGATCGAGCAATTTACGGCTGCCCAAAAGGCGAACAAACCGCTGGCGCTTCTGCTGTTCGACCTCGATCGATTCAAGAGCGTGAACGATACGCACGGTCATCCCGCCGGCGATGCGGTGCTTCGGGGGGTGGCGAAGATATTGTTGAGCGCGGGCAGGCCGGGCAATCTCGCCTGTCGTTACGGTGGGGAGGAACTGGCTTTTGTGTTGCCGGGCGTGGCGCGAGCCCAGGCGTCACACGCCGCCGAGATTTTGCGTAAGGCGATCGCCGCCAAACCGATTTTGTTCAACGGGATTGCAATCCCCGTCACCACCAGCATCGGCGTGGCGCTGTACGAACCGGGCTGCCTGTTCCGTGAACCCGCCCACCTGATGAAGGCCGCCGATCTTTCCGTTTACGCCGCCAAACACGCGGGGCGGAATTGCGTCAAGATATGCGGGATCCCGAAACCGAAAAGCTCGGCGGCGTGAAGAAGGGGTTCAGCCTTATGTCTTTGACCTCAACCGTGGCACGGGCTTCCAGCCCGTGTTTAGCACGTTACAATTTATAGATATCTTTCTTTCAAAAGACATAATTCCTGGAACTTGAGCCGTCAACACGGGCTGGAAGCCCGTGCCACGGGGATGTTTTAAGACTCGTTAGAACGGTCGCGCTTACGGTGCCGGGTATCGGGCCTTTTTTCCCGCCAACACATCCACCACATCGCGCACGACCCAGCTCATGTTCTCCATGGCCGTGTGGGTGCGCGCGGCCAGATGGGGCGTCAGTAGCACGTTGTCGAGCCCTAAAAGCGGAAAATCGTTCCGCGGCGGTTCCGGCCAAAATACATCCAGCGCCGCTCCGGCAATCCGATTTGCGCGGATCGCATCGGCCAGCGCCATCACATCCAGCACTTCGCCGCGACTGGTGTTGATGAGGATGGCGTTCGACTTCATCGTCGCCAACTGTTCCGCACCGATCAGATTTTCATTGCCCGGCAGCATGGTGACATGCAGACTCAGGACATCGGCTTCGCGATAGAGCGTCGGTTTGTCGACGGCGGTTGCGGGGAAATCGAGTTGAGATGCGACATCAAGCAGATCGTTGTAGATGACCTTCATGCCGAATCCGCGCGTGGCGATGTGACCGAGTCGCCGTCCAACACGGCCCATGCCGAGGATGCCCAGGGTCAGCTCGTTGAGTTGCACGCCGCGTACCGTGTCGCGAACGCGCTTGAACTCTTTGGGTTCGTAAACCGAGTCCATGAAAAATGCCCATGGCCTGAGCAGTTGCAGCATATACCCGATGACGAAATCCCCGACGGCCCACGTGTTGGCATCCGGGGTGTACACCACTTCGATCCCGCGCCGACGGCAAGCCGTCACGTCGATATTTTCCAGCCCCACGCCCCCGCGACCGACAACTTTTAGCCGCGGTGCCTTCGCCAACATCGCCTCATTGACGCGCGTGTAGGTCCGCACGATCATCCCCTCGGCGACGGCCAGATGCCGTTCAAATTCAGGATCGCTGCCGGAAATTTCCACGACCTGTGCCCGCTCGCGAAGCCAGTTCAATGGCGTGGGATCGGAGCTTTCGGTCACGAGAACGATCGGGCGGGGGGAGGCGGTCATGGGACGGGTTGTAAGGGAATGGCGGGAATTTCGGAAGTGCTATACACGCAATGAGCGATGTTGAACTTGCTTCGCTCGTTAAACTTCGGATGATTCACCACGAAAGCACCAAAAACACGAAGAATTCATTCAAGCAGCGTGCTTATTGAGGAAAGCGAGAACGAAAAACGATTACACATTTCTTAATCATAACTCTCCAAATTCCTTCGTGTCTCCGTGACTTCGTGGTTCATCTGTTTTTTTCGGTTTAGAGCTGAAAAATCAGCGGGGAATCAGCTTTTGGCCGCGTGAAGAAGGAATGCCCAGTGCCCGCAGATAGCGACGGCAGACGAAGCCGCGGAGCCGTTCGATTTCGGTCGCCGAACCGCTCTTCAATCGGATCATGCCGCCGGCTTTGGTGCGATGTCCGCCCCCTTCACCGATGCCGCGCAAAATGCGCTGCATCAGGGTTCCGGCCGCCAGCGATCCGCAACTGGTGCGTAAACTCAACACCATCTTCCCGTCGTGAATCCCCACCACCAGCGCCCATTCCACCTGATCGAACCGAAGCAGCAAATCCGCCAGCACCGCCGGTTTTTCCAGGGAGTCGATCACGTCCAGGTGTGAGAAAATGGCGTTGTCGTAAAACATCGCATGGCTCAGCCCCGTGGCGTAGGCGATGTAATAACTTTGGGGAAGATCGACATATCGCATCCGATGCAGTTTGCTGGGATCGGCTTTCAGCGTCAGGCCGGAGAGGGCGATGTTGTCCAACCCACCCGGCGTGCCGGCGGTTCCGGCAAGATCGGACTCGATGGCGTACAGCATGGTGGCCGCCAGATCCGGGGAAATAGGCGCGTCCAGTTCCATGAAATAGCTGAAGACGATCGAGGTTGATGCGCCGACATCCGTGCGAATATCGCAAAAAGTGCAACCGGGCTTTTGCCCGCGCCCGGCCTGGTGATGGTCAATCACCGCGATCGGTATCACGCCGCCGGGCAGCGGGCTGTAGGCGAACAGGGGCTGGGTATCCAGCAGCACGATCGCGTCGTATTCCGCGAGTTTGCTTTCATCCCATGGCAGCAGTTTGAAAGTGGTCTCGCGATAGAATGCCTCATTAATCCCGCCCCCGACACGGCCTTTCAGCGAAACATTCACGTGCGCAGTCGGCAATTGCATCGCGAGCAGTGCGCTCATTCCCATCGCCGCACCAAAGGCGTCGGGGTCGGGGTGTTCGTGTGTGGTGATGAGAATATTTTTTTTGTCCGCCAGCAAACGGAGGAGTTTGCGGGCGCGCGGTTGCCCGCGCGTCCGCCGCTCAACGGCGACGGCCGATCCGGTCACAGTCTCGACACAGGCTTCCACGAACGAGGTCATATTGGGAAGTTGTTAGTGGTAAGTGGAAAGTTGATAGTTGATAGTAAAATGCGAAATTCAGATTCTTCATCTGACGAGCGGCAACTATTAGGAATCGTCCAAAGGTACGCGAGACATAAACTCGCAAATTGTAGGCCCGATAATTCTCAGGCCTGAGCGGCGCTGCAACATTTTACAGGGCCTATGGCATTTCTCTGTCCGTTCCCCTCCCCCCATGTACTCATGGGGGGAGGGGACCGTAAATTTCAAATGCAATCGCCCAGGCAACATTCCTCCACCCATCCACTATCGTGTTGACATGGCCAGCAGAAAAAGTTCATGGCTTCGTTCGATCGGAATCTGGTTCGGTTGCCTGTTGCTTCTCGCGTACGACTGCCGGGCGGAAGTCCCGCGCCCCTTCGCGATTCAAATCGTCGATGACCGCACGGGCCGGGGGGTGCCGTTGGTGCAGTTGAAGACGGTCAGCAATGTTTCTTTTTGGACGGACAGTGCCGGGTACGCCGCGATCGACGATCCGGCTTTGTTGGGACGCAACGTGTTTTTCAACGTCTCCAGCCAGGGGTACGATTTCCCGGCGGATGGATTCGGTTCGCACGGCGTGGCGATCGAACTGACTTCCTGCGGGGAGAAAAAGCTGAAGATCAAACGGATCAATCTCGCCGAGCGATTGTATCGGGTGACGGGTGAAGGGATTTATCGCGACAGCATGATTCTCGGCAAACCGGTGCCGATTGCCGAGCCGTTCATCAACGGTCAGGTCGTCGGGCAGGATTCGGTTTTGACGGCGGTCTATCAGGGAAAAATCTGGTGGTTCTGGGGCGATACGATGCGGCAATCCTATCCGCTCGGTCATTTTTCGACCGCCGGTGCAACCTCCGAACTTCCCGGCAACGGTGGGCTCGATCCGGCGGTGGGGGTCAACCTGAAATACTTCGTCGATAAAGGCGGTTTCAGCCGTCCGATGGTCCCGGTGAAAGGGCAGGAACTCCATTGGATCGAAGGACTGATTACGATCAAAGACGACCATGGCCATGAGCGGTTGATTGCGACGCTCGCACGGCTTAAAAGCATGAGTGAAGTCGTTGGCCGGGAATTGGTGGTGTTTGATGACGGGAAGGGGACGTTCGAGACTTTGACGAAGCTGGACGTCAAATCCCCGGTTCGTCTTAGTGGTCATCCATTTCGGCATACGGTCGATGGGATCGACTATATTTATTCCGGTGAGTCGGCCTCGAATATCCGGGTGAAGGCGGACTGGAAAAGTGTGATCGATCCGTCCGCTTACGAAGTCTACGCACAGGAAAAATCGGTGTGGGCCTGGCGAAAAAACACGGTGCCGTCGGGCGAGCCGTTACATCTGCGGGATATTGCGACGGGGAAAATGTTGGAGGCCCACTATGGGTCGGTTTGTTGGAATCAGTTTCGGAACAAGTGGGTGATGATCATCGTACAGCGGGGTGGCAAGACATCCGTCCTTGGCGAAGTCTGGTACGCGGAGGCGGATGCGCCGGAAGGGCCATGGCTGGATGCCCAAAAGATTCTCACGCATGACCGCTATTCGTTTTATAACCCGGTGCAGCATCCTTTGTTCGACCAGGACGGCGGGCGGGTGATCTATTTCGAGGGGACGTATTCGACGACCTTTTCGCGCGAGAACGATCCGACGCCGAGGTACGATTACAATCAGATGATGTATCGGCTGGATTTGGCGGAATTGGCAAAAGTGGCGCATTAAGGTGCTGCTATTGATTGATGCAAAGCGTGATCGCTTTTGAAAGCCCATGGAACTTGTTCCATGGGAGTCTGCAAATGGCCTTCCGGATGAGTTTGCCACCCTTAAAACCTCTTGGTAGGGTAGGGGCTTATCGGACTCGCCTGAAACCGGGGAAGTTGTTGTACCCAAGCGGTCTTGCCGGTTAGCCGGACGGAGAATGAAATGATGTTTCGCAAAACAAAGAAGCCGAATCGCGCCGCCCAACGCCTGATCGAACAGTCCGCATCGTTTGCTCTTGAAAGTCTGGAGAGTCGGCAACTGCTGAGCCTTCCCGCGAATCCCACCGGCATCGCGGTGGCAAACGCCACGCCGACGACGCTGACGTTAAGTTGGCAGGATAACTCGAACAACGAGAACGGTTTCGCGATGGAGCGCCTGATCGGCGGCAACTGGGCGACGCTCAACGGAAATCTCGCGGCGAACACGCAGAGCTACACCGATTCCGGCCTGGCCGCCAACACCGCTTATGCCTATCGCGTGCATGCGTTCAATGCCAGTGGCAGCTCGGCGTTCTCCTTCATCGGCAACGCGGTGACGACTTCAAATGTCGTCACACCCACACCCCCGTTTGCCCCGTATTTTCTGTCCGCCGTCGTGAATTCCGGCACTCAGGTTTCGTTGAACTGGTTCGATAACACCGGCACCGAGACCGGTGTGAACGTGGAGCGCAAGACCGGCAACGGCGCGTATGGCGTGGTGGCAACCTTGGCGCCGCATGCGCAGAGTTACGTCGATTCTGCCGTCGCCGCCGGTACCACTTACACCTACCGTGTGACGGCATTCAATACCGCCGGAAGTTCGCCGTATACGAATGAAAGTTCGGTCGCCACGCCACAGGTGGTAGTGACGCCGACGGTGCCTGCCACCCCAACGTCGCTCGTGGCGACGGCCTCGTCCAGTACGCAAATCGGATTGGTGTGGAGCGACAACGCGAATAACGAAACGGGTTACAGTGTTGAGCGCCAGAACGGCGCAACCTGGACCGTCATCACCTCACTCCCCCCCAACTCGACCAGCTACACAGACACCGGTTTGACGGCCAACACCGCCTACAGCTATCGCGTCAATGCGGTCAACGCCACCGGCCCGTCCGCCTACAGCAACATCAGCAGCGCGACGACTCAAACGGCAGTGGTAGTGACCTCGCCTCCCTATGCCCCGTATTTTCTGTCGGCGACGATCAACGTAAATTCGCAGGTGTCGCTTGTCTGGTACGACAATGCCGGTGTCGAAACCGGGGTGAACGTCGAACGGAAAACCGGCAATGGAGCGTATAGTGTCGTCGCCACGCTTCCCTCGTACTCGCACGCTTATACGGATGCGACGGTGGCCGGCAGCACCACCTATACCTATCGCGTGACGGCATTTAATAGTGCCGGAAGTTCGCCTTACACCAACGAAAGTTCGATCGCGACTCCGCCCGGCGTGGTGACGCCCACCGTCCCCGCCGCCCCGACCGCGCTTGCGGCCACTGCGGTTTCGGGCACGCAGATCAACCTGAGTTGGACTGACAATGCAAATAACGAAACGGGTTTTAATGTCGAGCGTTTAAACGGCGCGACGTGGACGGTGCTGACCACGCTGCCCGCCAATTCGACGAGCTACTCCGACAATAACCTGACTGTCAGCACCGCCTACAGCTATCGCGTGAACGCGGTGAACGCCACCGGTCCCTCGGCTTACACGTCTGTCGCGTCGGCGACCACGCAATCGGGCGTCGTGGTCCAAACACCGCCGTTCGCACCGTATTTTCTGTCGGCGGTAGCCAATTCCAGCACGCAGGTTTCACTGAAGTGGTACGACAACGCCGGTATTGAAACGGGCGTGAGCGTCGAACGGCAAATTGGCAACGGGGCTTTCAGCGTGGTCGCCACGCTGGCACCTCAAGCCGCAAGTTATGTCGATATGACGGCGGTTGCGGGGACGACGTACACCTATCGCGTCGCGGCATTCAATCTGGGCGGCAGTTCGCCGTACACGAACGTGAGTTCCGTGACGACGCCCGGGACGGTGGTGGTCACCGGGCCAAACGCGCCGACGCTGTTATCAACCGTCGCCGACAGCACCTCGCAAATCACGCTGAACTGGACCGACAATTCCAATAACGAAACCGGTTTTGCCGTTGAGCGATTGAATGGCGCAACCTGGACGCCGTTGGTCACCCTCGCCGCCAATACGACGAGCTTCAGCGACAGTCCTCTTGCCCAAACCACCGCTTACTCCTATCGCGTGCGCGCGGTGAACGGCAACGGATCTTCCGCCTACACCAATACCAGCACCGCCACGACCAAGACGGTCGGCCTTCCCAATCCCCCGACCGCACCGACCGGCCTTTCCGCCGCGACGGTTTCAGATACGCAGTTGTCGCTGGTCTGGACGGACAACTCGAACAACGAAACGGGTTTCAATGTCGAGCGTCAAAA
>JANXVV010000319.1 GCA_025351525.1 Humisphaera sp.
TGCCGAAGGCACGCGTTTTTTTCGCCTCTAAAAACGCGTGCCTTCGGCACAGCCGCTAAAAAAATCAAGTTCGATCCACGCGACTGCCGGGTAAATTAATCGTCCGCTCATCGCGGCCCTGTTCCTTCATCCACTTCAACAGCAATCCAATGTACGAAGTCTTCAGCGATGCGACGCCCTCCAGTCCAAGCTTCTGTTGAACCTCCAGAATCGCCGCCTCATCCGCCCCTTCAATCTCCACAAAGCAACCGAGATACGGCACCTCATCGAGCTCGACATGGCAACCCTGCCACTCCCACGATTCGCGCCTTTTCTGAAATGAAAAAGACTGCTGATAGCCGAGCGCGTTGAGAAGAGCAGCCATCGCTTTGGGATCGGCGATGTGCGTTTCAATTTCCTCGCGATTCTTGTACGCACCGAGTTGGCCCGGTCCCTTGAAAGTGAGAATCGCATCCTCCGAACCATTCTCCAGATCGCGGCGGACTCGAATCCTCAATCCCTGGTCCTCTTTTTCCAGCGCTGCGTCGGCGGTGTCGTACAGCGCGTTCGTCTCCAGATGATTGCCGATGCGGGAGGCGCCCCATTGCTGCAGCCGCAACCTTGTAGGTTCCAGTCGAGCAACTTTTAATTTCGCTTCCATCTCCAAAGGCATAAAAGCATTTCCAAAAAGTTCGTGGCACGGGCTACGAGCCCATGTCATTTTTGCTGAAAAAACATGGGCGGGCAGCCCATGCTACGGAATTACCCAACCACGAAATTCACCAGCTTTTTCGGCACATACAGCTTTTTGTGGATCGTTTTGCCCTCTACCCACGGTCGAACTTTCTCGGAATTCTCGGCGGCGGTCAGAATCGACAGATCATCCGCATCGGCGGCGACCACAATCCGATCGCGCAGCTTGCCATTCACCTGCACCGGCAGTTCCATGGTCGATTCGGTCATCTTCGCCGGGTCAAACGTCGGCCACGGGCGGCGGGTGAGCGTCTTGTGATGCCCGAGCCGTTCCCATATTTCCTCTGCGATGTGCGGGGCGAAGGGAGCGAGCATCAACGTCAGATTTTCCGCGATGGGTCGCGGCACCGTCGGCAGGCCGGTGAGTTCATTGTTCAACTTGATCAACTCCGCGATGGCGGTGTTGAAGCGCAAGGCGTCGATATCGTCGGCGACTTTTTTGATCGCGCGGTGCATCTGCCGTTCGATTGCTTCGGGGAGCGGGCCATCGGAGATGCGGGATTTCAGATTTGAAATTTCACCGTCCACCTCATCGCCGACCAGATTCCGCCAGACGCTGCGCAGGAATCGCGACATGCCGACGATATCCCGCGTGTTCCAGGGCTTCTGGGCTTCCAACGGCCCCATGTACATCTCATACAGCCGAAACGAATCAGCCCCGTAGCCGGCGACAATCTCATCGGGATTCACCACATTGCCGCGGCTCTTGGACATCTTCGAACAACGCGCATCGACCCGAATCGCCGAGTTGCTCCGCAGCACATGGCCTTCCGCAGTTTTCTCGATTTCATCCTCGCCCACGCGGCGACCAGTCAGCTTTTGACCGTCGCGCTTGTCGAACCCGATCAACTTCACGCCGGTTTCATCGGCTTCTTCATCAAGGTCGCGCACGTCGGTCACCGTGACTAAAGCAGACGAAGCCGTCTCGAACGCGTGATACTCCATCTCACCGAGAATCAATCCCTGATTCACCAATCGTCGAAAGGGTTCCGGCGTGCTCACATGCCCGAGATCGAACAGCACCTTGTGCCAAAAACGCGAGTAAAGCAGATGCAGCACTGCATGTTCGACACCCCCGACGTACAAGTCCACCGGCATCCAGTATTTCTCTTTTTCCGCATCGATGAACCGCTCGGCATTCTTAGGATCGGCGTACCGCAAATAGTACCAGCACGATCCGGCCCACTGCGGCATGGTGTTGGTCTCGCGCGTGAAAACGCCCCGATCATTTTCAACATTCAACCATTCTTTCGCCTTGCTCAGCGGGCCTTCAGGGGAGCCCGTCGGTTTGAAATCCTCCAGTTCGGGAAGCTTCAACGGCAATTCCGTTTCATCGATCGCGGTGGCGTTGCCCTGTGCATCCAGCAGCAGCGGGAACGGTTCGCCCCAATACCGCTGGCGGCTGAAAAGCCAGTCGCGCAATTTGTATTTGATCGACCGATGCCCAACGCCGTTCTCCTCCAGCCAGGCGATCATTTTCTCCTTCGCCTCCTGCGTCGGCAGACCTTCGAGCATGCCGCTGTTGATCGCGGTGCCTTCCTCGGTGAACGCCGCTGTCGCCGGCGCGGTTCGACCGGTCAGCGGGTGAACCACCGTCTGGATCGGCAGCTTGTTTTTCACGGCGAACTCGTAATCGCGCTCATCGTGCGCCGGCACCGCCATGATCGCCCCGGTGCCGTAGCCCATCAGCACGTAGTCGGCGATGTAGATCGGGATTTTCTCACCGTTCGCCGGGTTGATCGCGAACGCCCCGGTGAAGGCACCGCTCTTGTCCTTCGTATCCGTCATGCGATCGCGATCGCTGCGCCCGGCGACCATCGTGCGATATGCCTCGATCGTTTCGCGACGGCTGGGCACTGTGATTCGATCCACCAGCGGGTGTTCGGGGGCCAGTACCATGTACGTCGCGCCGAAAAGCGTATCCGGACGGGTGGTGAAAACCGTGAGGCTCAGATCCGCGTCGATATCCTCGGCGGTGTCGTTCGGGGACTGCAAACCGCCCGTGTGTTGATCCGGCGGGACGATGTCGAAATCCACCTCGGCCCCGACACTTTTGCCGATCCAGTTGCGCTGCATTTCTTTGAGTGATTCCGGCCAGTCCAGCAGGTTTAAATCCGCGACCAGGCGATCCGCATAGGCGGTGATGCGCAGCATCCATTGCCGCATGGGCCGTCGCTCGACGGGGAAACCGCCCACCTCGCTCTTGCCGTCGATCACCTCTTCGTTGGCCAGCACCGTCCCCAGTTGCGGGCACCAGTTCACGGGCACTTCATCAATGTACGCCAACCGCTGCGCATCGATCGCCTCGCGCTGCTCGGCAGGCGACAGTTCCCGCCAGAGCCGCTCGATCCGCATCTCCCCGGAAATGCTCTCCAACCCTTCCGGAGTGCGATTGATATGCAGCGAACCATCCGGCCCGATCACCAGATTTTCATTGACCAGTTCCTGCATCAGATGGCTGATCGGCATCGCCCGATCCTGATTCGGATCGAAATAGCTGTTGAACAGTTGAAGGAAAATCCACTGCGTCCACCTGTAGTATTCCGGGTCGGTCGTATCGACTTCGCGATCCCAGTCGTAGCTCAGCCCCAGCATCTGAATCTGACGGCGGAAGTTCTCAATGTTTTTTTTCGTGGTGATGGCCGGGTGAACATTGTTCTTTACCGCGTACTGCTCGGCAGGCAGACCAAACGCATCCCACCCCATCGGATGCAGCACGTTGTATCCCTGCATCCGCCGAAACCGCGAGACGATATCGGTCGCGGTGTACCCCTCCGGATGCCCGACATGCAGCCCCGCGCCGCTGGGGTAGGGAAACATATCCAGAATGTACGCCTTGGGCATCCCACCCGCATCGACAGGATCAAGTGCGGCGAAAGTCTTGTGGGTCAACCAGTAGCTCTGCCACTTTTTTTCGATCGCGGTGAAGTTGTAGCTCATAGGTGAGTGGATGATACCGCAACCCGATTCCCCTGCGAATGGACTTCGTCGAAACAATCTCAATCCGGAAAATTTCAATGGCGAATAGGCCGATCGAACTTAAACAAGCGAGAGGCGGAAGCGGCAAGCGACGCCCGGGTTCTTCGGGCGGGCGGGCCGGTAAATAAACTGAAAACTACCGGCTCCCCTCGGATCGAAAGTGACCCGGGCAGGGATTGTCAAAATCACTACAACCCCCGAAAGAGTTTGATGGAAGAGTCAATGAGGAGGACAAGTCTCTAAATATATGAACACCCCTGGTTGGAGACTTGGAAATGGGTAGCCCTAAATACGTTTCAAGAAAACACATGCCGCTGAGAAATCGAAACGCGATTGCCCTGACACTTCACGCCCTCTTCCTCCAGCATCTCTCGCTTCTTTTCAAGCCCCCCCGCGTATCCCGTCAACGACCCATCGCTCCCCACCACCCGATGACACGGCACCCCCGGCGCATATGGATTTTTGTTCATCGCATTCCCCACCGCCCGATACGCCTTCGTTCCCACCGCCCGAGCGAGTTCGGCATAGGTCGTGACTGCCCCCTTGGGAATCTGGGCCGTCAGCGCCCATATCTTCTGATTGAACGACATGCCCGGCATCAATTTCCCGGCGCGGATCGATGACTCGATGTTCGTATTGTGTTCCATACCGACGAGTATACCCGATTCCCACTCAATCCAAGCCGGGGTGGAGCGGTGAGCGCCAGCGAACTGCGCAACCCCGGATTCTTCCGCCGGGACGGAAAAACATCCGGGACTGCGCAGGGCGCTACGCTCCCCGCTCCATCCCGGCTTGGAGACTTGGAGACTTGAGAACCCGCATCCTTCATGCAATAATGAACTCTCCAACAAAGACTTTACAAAGGCTGCAAAAATGTCCTGGATCGAAAACCGTTTTGAAGAAGGCCTCATCGTCACCAGCGTCGACTTCGCCATCAACTGGGCCCGGCGAAACAGCCTCTGGCCCATGACGTTCGGCCTGGCCTGCTGCGCCATTGAGATGATGGCCGTCGGCGGCGCGCGATACGACCTCGACCGCTTCGGGGCCGGTGCGTTCCGCGCCTCTCCCCGCCAGAGCGATCTGATGATCGTCGCCGGCACCGTCAACTACAAAATGGCGTCCCGCCTCAAGCGCCTCTATCACCAGATGCCCGATCCCAAGTACGTCATCGCCATGGGTGCCTGCACCGTCGGCGGCGGCCCCTACTTCAAGTATGGCTACAACGTGGTGAAGGGCGTCGACTTGGTCGTCCCCGTCGATGTTTACGTCCCCGGTTGCCCGCCGCGCCCCGAGGCGTTGCTGGAAGGGATCATGCGGCTGCAGGATAAGATCAGCGCCCGCACGATCGGTTTGCCGCGCGGGGCGCGGGCGGTGGCGGCGGATCGGCCGCTGATCGCGCCGGTGCCGGCGGCGGTGTAAATCGCGTCTTCCTTATACGGAAGGAGATTGAACGTGAGCCAGTTTCTAAGCGAGGAACTTGATTTTTTTGGTAAGCAGGCCCACTGCGGAGCATGGCACACTGGCGTATGTTCCGTGGTATCAAAAATGGTATGAACACGCCGGTGAAATCCTCACGGCGGTGAAACGCCTAAAAAAGCAGAAATATATTGTGGTTGGCACTGACCGATTTGTGAAGGAATATCTCCGCGCCAAACACTTTGCAGTTGACTGCGACAAAACCTTGGCTGCCATTGCGCGGATCGACGCGGGTCAGTCGAACGGCATTCCACTGGAGGAGGCCATTCGTGAACTACAGCGTAAGGCTGGAACCGAAGGCTTAACTGGGAAACATTGTGAATTCCACGGACGATTGGGCGATCAAGAATCCTGAAGGAACCTGTCAACCCCCTCCGGTGCTGAGCTACGCCACGCCGCGCGCCGACATATCGCCCGGTGAACCGCCCCCGGCCTACAAATTGTTCAACGCATCGGCGGTAACCCTGGCGACATTTCTGGGATCGCCGCTTGCCGGTGCCTTCTTAATCGCACTGAATTTTCACCGGTTGAATCGTAAGCGGGCCGCGAATGTCGCAATTCTTTTGGGCGTTATAGGAACGGCCTCGCTCTTCGGAATCGCTTTCGTCTTGCCGGAAGGGATTCCTCCCCTGCTGATCGGACTGCCTCCGCTTATTCTGATGAACTCGCTGGCGAAATTCATCCAAGGCAAGGAATTGCAATTGCACGCCGTTCGCCATGGGCAGTTGGGATCGCGATGGGTGGCCGCTGGTATCGCGCTGATTTGTCTCGCACTCGTGTTCATCCTGCTTTTTGTCGGCGTATTTATTGAGGGTGCGGGCATCCGTGCCAAAACGATCAACTACAGCCCGGTCGAAGAAATTCGTTTTAGCGGTAAATCCAATCAAAGCGACGCGCTAAAACTTGGCGACCTACTAAAGCAAATTCAGTTTTTTGACGGCCAACGATCAAAGACGGTACTCGTGGAAAAGAACGACGCCCGCACAGCCGTATCATTTGTTTTAAACAACGGCAGATGGGACGACCCGATCATTGTAGCGTTTTTTCGGAGGACGGGTGAGAGCCTTGCTGCCAGCTTGGGAAGACCACTCCTCATTCGACTATGCAATTCTGAATTGGTAGTTAAGAAGGAAATTACGATCGAGTAATTTGACTTCGTTCGGAGCCAGTCTTATCCCTTCCCCGTGCAAAAAACCGTCGTCATCAACACCGTCGGCCTTACCCCCAGCCTCCTCGGCCCCTCCACCCCCCGCCTACTTGCTTTTTCTCAAGCGGGCAAGCTCGCGACGATCGGGCCGGTTCTTCCGGCGGTCACCACTACCGTTCAATCCACCTACCTCACCGGCACCTGGCCGACCGATCACGGCATCGTCGGTAACGGGTGGTATTTCCGCGATGAATGCGAGATCAAATTCTGGAAGCAGGCCAACGCGCTGGTGCAGAAGCCGAAGATTTGGGACATCGCCAAAGCCCGCGATCCGAAGTTCACGTGCGCGAATATCTGCTGGTGGTATGCGATGTATTCCGCCGCCGATTACACCGTCACGCCCCGGCCAATGTATCCGGCCAGCGGTTTGAAGCTGCCGGATATCTGGACCCACCCCGCCAACCTACGGCCGGAATTGCAAAAGCAACTCGGGCAATTTCCCCTGTTCAATTTCTGGGGACCGGCGACGTCGATCAAGGCCACCCAATGGATCGCCGAGGCGGCCATCAAAGTCGACCTGGGATACGATCCGACCCTCTCGCTCATCTACCTGCCGCATCTGGATTATGGGCTGCAAAAGTACGGCCCGGAGGATGCCCGGATCATGACCGACCTCGCGGAACTCGACGCGGTGTGCGGCAAGCTGATCGATCACTACGGGCCGCGCGGAACCTCGATTATTTTTCTCTCCGAATACGGCATTACGAAGGTGAATCAGCCGATCCATCTCAACCGCGTATTACGGCAACAGGGCCTACTTGCGATTCGCGAGGAAGTGGGACTTGAACTCCTTGATGCCGGCGAGAGCACGGCCTTCGCGGTGGCGGACCATCAGATCGCCCATGTCTATGTCAAGGATCGCAGCCGCCTTGAAGAGGTGAAGCGATTGCTGGAAGCGGTGGACGGCGTCGAGCGGGTGCTGGATGATGCGGGGAAGAAGGAGATGCATCTGGATCATGCGCGGAGCGGGGAGTTGGTCGTCATCGCTAAACCGCAGGCATGGTTCACCTATTATTATTGGTTGGATGACGGCAGAGCGCCGGATTTTGCCCGCACGGTCGATATTCATCGCAAGCCGGGCTATGACCCAGCCGAGCTTTTTTTAGATCCGAAACTGATGGCTCCGAAGTTGAAAATCGCCCGGACGCTGCTTCAGAAGAAGCTGGGATTCCGATACCTGATGGATGTGATTCCGCTCGATGCCTCACTGGTCAAAGGCTCACATGGCCGTGCCGTTTCGCAGTTGGCGGAAGGGCCAATGCTGATGACGCAGCAAGCGGGGATCATCGACGGGAATCATCTTAAGGCCATCGACGTGTGCGGGGTGATCTTGAAGCATTTGGATTTTAAGTAGTTTTGAAAATATGACGGTGCATTTTTTAACGGCTGTGCCGAAAGCGCGCGTTCATTGGGATGAAAAACGCGTGCCTTCGGCACAGCCGCTAAAAAATACGCGGACTCTTGAAATGACAACGCGGCATCGCTTGCAAATGGCGTGGCATGCAATCGCTTTTGCCCTTGAGCACCATTCTGATGAGGGTGCTTTGAATAAGGTGGCATGGGCGTCTCGCCCATGCATTTCTTCGGCCAAAAAGCATGGGCGA
>JANXVV010000347.1 GCA_025351525.1 Humisphaera sp.
GGTACTCCGAGTCGTCATGTGCGGCGTACCGCACACACGCGACGCTGGGCACGCTACCGCGTGCAAATGACCGCGATTTGCACGTACTTCGTACTAACTGGCGGTCATTTTCGGAGCAGACCTGTGTCTTTCGGCCAAGCCGGCACAGGTCTCGGAGTACCGCGACCTGTGGCACCCGACCCTCATGCGGAAGTTATTTCGAGCCCGTTCCTTAGCCGTCTCGCTTGCGAGGCGCGTCTGGCGGGATGATCGCCTGGACGCGGCTCGCGAGCGAGACCGGCTAAATAATGAGGTAGATGGCGATGAAATCATCTACAAAAGACTCAGCCCCATCGAGTTTTCTAACCGCTTGCCTTGCACCGATGTGCAATGGATTGTGCTTGACGGTCCGAGGGTCTATCCGGTAACCTTGACATCTCATGGCGAAGTTCCGCATCGACACGATCGCAGACTTTTCGCGCCAACTGGCGTTTTCTTCGCTGGAAAATCGGACGGCCCAGGTCACGTCCGCCGAGCAACTGCTTCATCTGATCGACCCTGCCAAAGCCTATCCGCTCAACTTCGTTATTTTTAAAATTACCGGCTATCACCCGAAGCAGGTCTATGAGGATTTGCTGACGGGGCTGGCGTTGCAGCACGATTTGGGGCTGTTGATCGAACAGGTGAGCGACACGCTGGGGATGCACGCCGCGCGGATGGCTGAGCCGGTGCTGACGATCGACGATGTGACCGAAAAATTCAACGTCACCAGCAAGACCATTCAGCGCTGGCGTCGCAAGGGTCTCCCGGCCAGGCGGTTTGTATTCCCGGATGGGAAACGCCGGGTGGGGTTTCTGCTGAGCAGCGTCGACCGGTTCCTGAGCGCGCATCGCGAGCAACTGAATGTGGCGGGAAATTTCTCGCTGGTGGAAGAGGCGGAACGGCAGCAGATTCTTCGCCGTGCGCGATTGCTGGCGACCGGATGCCGTTGCAGCGTCGATGAAATCACCCGGCGAATCGGGAAGAAGCTCAATCGCTCGCCGTTGACGATCCTGCATACCGTCCGCAGGCACGACGATGCCAATCCGACGACGGCGATTTTCTCCCATGCCCCCGAACCGCTGACCGCCGACGATCGCGAGAGGGCTTTGAAGGCCCATCGCCGGGGAGTGCCAATTTCGGAACTGGCGGGGCGATACGATCGACCCCGATCCATGATCCATCGCGCGGTGCTGGAAGAGCGGGTGGCCAGGCTGAACCGCAAAAAAATTCGCTTCATCGACGATGCGCTGTACCACGATGAAGAGGCTGAGTCCGCCGTCATGGCGATCGCGTCACAGCAGGATTTGGCGGCGAAGGCTTCACGGGAAGACATTCGCGTTCCCCGCGATCTGCCGGCTTATCTGCAGGAACTTTACCGCACCCCGCTGCTCGGCCCCGGTCGCGAGCGGGCGTTGTTTTTGAAGTTCAACTTCCACAAATTTCAGTTTGTGCAGGCCCGCCGAGATCTCGATCCGCAGTTCGCGAGGAGCCGCGATTTGCAGGTGCTGGAAGGGCTTCTTCACCGGTCCACCGAAACCAGGAATGCGATCATCCAGGCCAATCTGCGCCTCGTGGTGAGTGTGGCCCGCAAGCATCTTCGCGCGGAGTTATCGCTGATGGAATTGATCAGTGATGGGAACATCACTTTGATGCGCGCAGTGGAAGGTTTCGATCTGCATCGCGGGTATCGATTCAGCACGTATGCGACTTTGGCCCTGATGAAGGGTTTCGCCCGCAGCGTGCCGGCGATGCTGGCGGGATTGGTGCGCGGGAGGCGGATGATCGGCGATCTGCAACTGTTGGCGGAAGTGCCGGATTCACGGCGGGGGACGCCGACCGATCGCATGCTGGCCCGCGATGAAATCCGCCAACTGCTCTCCTGTCTCGACGATCGCGAACGCAGCGTGCTGATGGCCCACTACGGGCTGAGCGACGATCGCACCGATCGCCCGGCGGCTACGTATGAGCAGGTCGGTGAGCGGCTCGGACTCTCGAAGCATCGGGTGCGGCAGATCGAGCAGACGGCACTCGTAAAACTTCGCTTGGTGGCAAAGCCGACGATAAACTGAGATTGGTGGCAGGGGTGTCTCGCCCCTGATTTTGTGTTGTTTCAGCCCGCAAAAGCCATGGGCGAGACGCCCGTGCCACTTAAACGATTGTGAAGTACGCCATTCTGGTCATCACGACCGCCAGCCTGCTGGCGGTGTCGGTTTTAGCCGACCCGCCCGCCACCGCCCCCACTACCGCGCCGGTCACCCAACCGGCCATTGCCCTGCCCCGCGCCGCCGTGATCAACCGCTTGAACTTCAACAATAACTTCGGTGGCCGATCGCTCGAAGCCCAACTACGGCGGTTCCAATCCCAGCAACAAAGCCTCGAAGATCTTCCGATTTCGTCGACGCATCGACTGGATCGACTCATCACCTTCTCGTTGGCCGATGGGCTGCTTCAGGCGGAACTAATTCCCTCCGATCTCACTCCCGGGCAAACCCGCATCGGCATTGAGGGTTCTGACGCGACGTGGTTGTTGCAATCGCAAACGGTCGGCTTTCCCGCCATGCCGTACCTTAATGTCACGCGATATGATTTCGATCAGACGGAGGAGGGACAGATCTGGTCCGTCAGCCTGCATCGCAGCGACAGCTATCTGTCGATCAATGCCCAGGGCCTCGGGGCGAGCGCCACTTTTCATCAATCCAATGGCGTGGCGATGCTGATTGTGATGCAGTATCTGAACGGGCGCAATCGCCCGGTGCTGCGACTGGATGGCCCGAGTTTATTGCAGCTTCAGGCCGACCATCCGGAGGAAGTAAGGCAGTATCTGCTGCCGATGCTCAGCCGTCTGGGCGGCGCGGATTTGCTTCGACCCGGGGCGGCGGATGTGTACACCGTCTTTGGCGAATTGCCGCCGCCCGGTGAGATTACCGCGAAGTTGCAGCAGCAGTTGCCGCGTTTGGAGAGCGAGGCATTTCCCGAGCGCGACGCGGCCAGCAGCGCGCTGGCCCGGCTGGGGCCGGCGGGGGTTCAGGCGGCGCTTCGCTTGGATCGCGACGCCCTCAGCTTCGAGCAGATCGATCGCATCGATGCGCTGATCGACCGCGAACGGCATCGCCTCATTGCCGACCCAACCGCGCATCGGCACGATGTGTATTTTCTGCTTGACTGCCTGGAAGATGCCGATCCGGCGGTTCGCGTGGCGGCGAAAAGCGAACTGGAAAAGGCGGCGGGGCATCGGTTGGTTTTTGACGTGTCGGCGGAACCGAAACGGCGCGCAACGGCGGTGGAAGAGATTCGAGCGCTCTTGAAGCAGGAGAGCGATACGAAGTCGGCGACGCCAGAGCCATCGCATTAAAATTCCGGTCCCCTCCCCCCGGTACGCCGGGGGGAGGGTTAGGGTGAGGGGTCTTGCCTTTTTCTTCTGCTGATTCGAGAAATGCAGCGTCTTCTCGTCACGAATAAAAGACCCCTCACCGGTCTCCTCCCCCCATGAGTACATGGGGGGAGGGGACCGGAAATCAAATTGCGGGGGTCCTGGTGACGACACTGCCGAATTGATTTCGGATCAACCCCCTCATACGATTTTCCAAATTCCGAGGACAACTCAAAATGGAAAATACCGCACCCCGCTCGCGTATTGTCAGTCCCGATACCTTGCGCGGAACGCCCGCCGATCGAACCCCACCGGGCCAGCAGTTGACCCGTAAATGGCCGGTGCTTCACTACGGTTCGGTGCCGAAAATAAAACCGTTCGATCCTGAATGGTCGCTGCGATTTTTCGGGCTTTGCGATGACCCTTATGAGTTGAGCTATCAGGATATTCTCGACCTGCCGACGGTCGACATCGTGTGCGATATGCATTGCGTCACGCATTGGAGCCGTTTGAACAATGTCTTCACCGGAGTGCCGATCGCGCCGTTGATCGCGCGGGCGAAACCCAAACCGAACGTGCGGTTTGTGCTGTGTCACAGCGAGGCGGGGTTCACGACCAATGTGCCGTTGAAGGAGTTCATTGCGGACGATTGCATTTTGGCGTATCGGTGGGAGGGGAAGGAACTCACGCCGGAACACGGTTGGCCGTTGCGCGGGTTGGTGCCGAGCCTGTATCTGTGGAAGAGCGCCAAATGGCTGCGCGGCATCGAACTACGCGCGACCGATGCCCCCGGTTTCTGGGAACAAGGCGGCTACCACATGCACGGCGACCCTTGGAAGGAAGAGCGGTTTGGGTGGTGAGGATACATGTCGATCAGTCAGGACCGTGCTTGGGATGAATGACGAATTTCGTCATTCGTCATTTCTCCCTTTACCTCAGCTTCACCGTCGCCAGCGCCATTGCCGCCAGCATGGCGCTGATGAGCCAGAACCGCACCACCACCTGCGACTCCGTCCAGCCTTTGCGCTGGAAGTGATGATGCAGCGGAGCGCACAAAAACACCCGGCGGCCCTCGCCGTAGCGTCGGCGGGTGTACTTGAAATAGCCCACTTGCAGCATGACCGAGAGGGCTTCGATCACGAAGATGCCGCCGACGAAGAAGAGCATGAATTCCTGGCGGATGACGATGGCGATGTAGCCGATCAACCCGCCGAGGGCCAGCGAGCCGGTGTCGCCCATGATGATGCGGGCGGGGTTGCAGTTGAACCAGAGAAACCCGAGGCACGCCCCGAGCATGGCGGCGGCGATGACGGCCATCTCCTCGCCGAAATTGATGTGCGGGATGAGCAGCTTTTTCGCCAGCACCAGTTGCCCGGCGATGAGCGCGAGAAACAAAAACGAGGAGCTGACGATCGCCATGATTCCGGCGGCCAGGCCGTCGAGGCCGTCGGTGAGATTGACGGCGTTGCTCGCGCCGGTCAGCACGATCGTGCCGACGACGATGAAGCCGGTCTGATTAAGCGAGATTTTCAGGTTCTTGAAAAACGGGAAATAGAGCGTGTGGGCATCGGGGACATTATGGCCGTGTTGATAGGTGAAGTAGGAGAGAAGCACGCCGAGGCCGATCTGGAAGAGGATTTTTTCGAGGCTGGTGAGTCCGTGGCGATTGCCGGCGCGCCGGCCGGCGGTGAGCTTGAGCCAGTCATCCGCCATCCCCACCGCCGCCAGCCAGAGCACGCAGACGAGGGCCATTTTCACGGGGAAAATCGTCAGGTCGGCCAGCAGTAAGGTCGAAAGGACGATGGAGGCGATGATGAAAATGCCGCCCATGGTGGGGGTGCCGCGCTTGCCCTTCATCATCTCGTCGAGCTCGGCCTGATCGAACCCGGCCAAGTCGCCGATCTTCTGCTTTTGCAGCCAGCGGATGACCGGTGGGCCGAGAAGAATGCACAGGAGAAACGCCAGCATCACCGCCAGCACCTGACGAAAGGGATCCTGCTCGCGGGTGAAGATGCGAAAGAACCCGAGGTGGTGGGCCTCGAGCCAAGGGAGATGGGATTCGATGAGCAGGTAGAGCATTAAGAACATCGCTTCTATTTTTTAATTTGGTAGTACTCCGCCCGCACGAATGCTGTGGGTCGGATGGGTGCCACACCATTAGCACGGGTGGACCCTACAAATTCCTTGAAAATTCAATCGCTTTTGCCACGACTTCAAGTTGGATTCCTCGCGACGCTTTCAGTAGGACGACATCACCGGCCCCGATCTGACCCGGCAGTTCGCGCGCGGCCGATTCGGCATCGGGGAACCTCTGGATCCGATCTTCGGTCATGCCCGCCTCGATCGCAGTTTCGGCGATGTGCTCACTGAGAGGGCCGATGCAGACCAGGCGATGCAGCCCGCAGTTTGCGGCAAATGTGCCTACCTCCTGGTGCAGCGCGTCACCGGTGGGCCCAAGCTCGAGCATGTCACCGAGGATGGCGATCCGCCGGGCGGTGGTGGGCAGAATCTTGAGCGTTTCAAGGGCGGCTTTCATTGAGGCGGGATTGGCGTTGTAGGCATCGTTCAGAATGGTGATCCCGTGGACTTCCTGAAGTTGGAGTCGCATCTCCGGGCCTTGGGCGATGGACAGGCCGTGAAGAATTTCCTCATCGCTCAAGCGAAACCGCTTGCCCACCGCGATGGCGGCCAGCGCATTGGCGGCGGTGTGTCGGCCCAGCAGCGGCACAAACACCGGCAGCCGACCATTGAGCTTGAATCGCACTCCGGTTTGATCGCACTGCAACTCGGCGGCGAAAAGGTCGTTAGTCTCTTTGAATCCGAAGGTGATTTTCTGCCCGCGAAATTTTGCGACCGCCGACAGCAGGGCGGGATCGTCGCCGTTGACGATGAGCGAACCGCGGGGATTCAATCCCTCGATAATGCTTGCGTTTTCAAATCGCACGCCCGCCAGACTGCCTAAAAATTCCAGATGCTCGGCGGTGCAGTTGGTGATCACCGCGATATCGGGCTGGGCGATTTTCGTCAGATTGCCGATCTCACCGAGGTGATTGGTGCCGAGTTCCAGCACGAGATACTCGTGATTCTCCTCGGCTGCGAAGATCGCCAACGGCACGCCGATGTCGTTGTTGAAACTCTTCGGCGACATCGACCCCTTCAGCTTCGAGCCCAGCACGGAGTCGATCAGATACTTGGTGCTGGTCTTTCCGTTGCTGCCCGCGACGGCAACCACCCGGGCTCGCAGAGTGGTGCGGAGATGCTTCGCCAATTTGCCAAGTGCTCGTCGCGTGTCGGGCACGATGATGAGCCGCAATCCTTGAGGAACTTTTTCTGGCACGCGCGAGACGATGGCGGCGATCGCGCCCCCGGCGGCGGCGACGTCCAGAAAATCATGCGCGTCGAACCGGTCCCCTTTGAGCGCGATGAAGAGCGCAGCGGGTTTCAGCGCGCGGGTGTCCGTGCAGAGGGCGTGAACGAACAACGGATCTTTCGGCAACGCCTCGGTTGATCGACCGGCGACCGCGCGGCGGACATCCTGGAGCGGGAGAGGTTTCATGGTTTGCGTTGCATAATCGTTCGCCCGCATCAATGATGGGGTCGAACGGGTGCCACAGGTCGCGGTACTCCGAGACCTGTGTTCTCGCCGGTCGAAGAGCACAGGTCTCG
>JANXVV010000371.1 GCA_025351525.1 Humisphaera sp.
CACGGACCAGTTCTGGAACACCGAGGGAGCCGAGAGCATCTTAGCCTTGCGTGGCCAGTGGCTCAGCCAGGACCAAAGATGGGAACACTACTGGTTGTGTACCCAGCCAAGGGCAGAGGCTGCGTAGGCTGACACGCACCCGCGCGTTTGAACTCATTGAGGAATTAGTTATTCGCGGAAATTGATGGTGATACGGGTGCGATTGCCGACAGTTCGAATCAATATTCGCCTGGTGACAGCACCTGTGCTATCATGCGGCTTTGCCTGCGGCAAGAATGCGATACTTTGATGGGTGAGAAACTCTTTTGCTAGTACGAAGATGTCATGGCCAGAGAGCTGGTGCAGCTCCGTTCTCCCCTAACGTCAGTGGAGCGCGGTGAACTGTTCAATGCATATCTGAGCGCTCGTCCAAATATAGCCTTCCAAAGAGATGGCTCATTGGGGATTTCGCCGCGTTCCTACGAGCGACTCGGGAACTGCATTTATTTCAATATGCGCGGCAATTTCCGCCTGATTGTCGCTGAAGTAGCTCAGAGCGTCGAACACCTGTGCCGTCGTCAAATGCGGCAAATGCGAGAGAATCTCCTCGGGCGCGATCCCCATTCGCCAGAGTTCGACAATGGCACGGACTGGTGTATGCGTCCCCTGGATGATCGCCTCTCCGCCAAGAATCTGCGGATTGCGAACGATGTATCGATGTTCCGTGGAAGTCGTCATGGGTTCAGATGAGTGTATCACCACTGGGGCCGAAGAACGAGTGAAGAAGCCCTGCCGATAGGTGTTCCAAGTGTTCAAGCGGTTGAGCGTTTTGTGCATCGCGGCTATCATGCCCCGCCCGCCGGAGGTCGTGCGACTCCAGTTGCCGCGCCGTTTCGACGGCTTTATGGACGGCACACGATATGGCATTGCTTCTCAGTTGTGATTCTCTTTCCAAATCCTTCGGCCCACGGCCCCTATTCGAAGGCATCACGCTTCATCTGGAAGACAACCAGCGCACGGGGTTGATCGGTCCCAATGGTTCCGGCAAATCCACGCTTCTTAAAATCCTGGCGGGATTGGAGACGACCGATACCGGGTCCATCACCACCAAACGGCAACTGCGCCTCGGATACTTGCCGCAGAACGATGTGTTTCCCGCAGGGTTGACGGTCGAACAGGTGCTGTTGAACGAGCACACCGACAATCACGGGGATGAGCACGACTACCACGTCGACGTCAGCATACTGCTCAGCAAACTGGGGTTTACCGATGTGGATCAGATCGTCGATTCCCTCTCCGGTGGATGGCGCAAAAGGCTGGCCCTGGCGAGGGAATTGATCAAGAAGCCTGACCTGCTGCTGCTGGATGAACCCACCAACCATCTGGATGTTGAAGGGATTCTCTGGCTGGAGAAACTGCTGCTCGATGCGCCTTTCGCTTTTTTACTCGTCAGCCATGACCGGTATTTTCTGGAGAATGTGACGAATCGGGTGATCGAGTTGGACCGCGCCTACGCGAACGGGTTCCTGAGCGTCATCGGTTCGTACTCTCAATTCCTGGAAAAGCGGGTTGAATATCTGGAGGCCCAGGCCAGCACGGAAAAATCGCTGGCGGGGATCGTTCGCCGCGAGATTGAATGGCTGCAACGCGGGGCCAAGGCACGGCGGACGAAAGCCAAGGGCCGGATCGAAGAGGCCAATCGACTGATCGTGGATCTGGCGGATGTGAAGGCGCGCAACACGCAACGGGAGGCCGCCAACCTGGAATTTGCCGGCACGCAGCGACAGACGCGCAAGCTGCTCGTCGCCAAAAAGGTCGGCATCTCGCTCGGTGGCCGACTGCTGTTCAGCGATGTGAATTTCGTTCTCGCCCCCGGCACGCGCCTGGGTTTTCTTGGGCCCAACGGCAGCGGCAAAACTTCCCTCATCCGGTTGCTTACCGGCGAGTTGCAACCGGACACCGGGGAGATCATCCGGGCCAATGTGCTGAAGATCGTCACGTTCGATCAGAATCGCGAGCAGCTCAATAAGAACGAAATCCTGCGCCGGGCGCTCTCTCCCGGCGGTGACAATATCGTCTATCGCGGCGAGGGAATGCACATCTCCGGCTGGGCCAAACGGTTCAACTTCCGCTCCGATCAGTTGGACATGAAAGTCGGTGAACTCTCGGGCGGTGAGCAGGCCCGCATCCTCATTGCACGGCTGATGATGCACCCGGCCGATCTGCTGATCCTCGACGAGCCGACCAACGATCTGGATATCCAAACGCTCGAAGTGCTTGAAGAAAGTCTGGAGGATTTCCCAGGCGCGCTGGTGCTGGTGACGCACGACCGGTTCATGCTCGATCGAATTTCCAACGAGCTTTTGGCGATCGACGGCAAGGGCGGCGCGCGGATGCACGCCAGCCTCACCGAATGGGAACGGGCCCAGGAAATGGCGACGAAATCCGAAGCCGTCGCGAAGAAGGCGGCGGCGAAGGTCGCCTCGAAACCACCCGCCGGTTTGAAGCGGTTGAGCTACATGGAGCAGCGCGAGTGGGAGCAGATCGAGGAGAAAATCGTGCGGGCCGAGGCCGAGTTGGAATCGCGACAGAAGGCGATGGAAGATCCCGGCACGTCGAGAGACCACGTGAAGCTGACCCAGTGTTGCCGTGAGTTTGAGAAGTCGCAGGAAGCGGTTAAAACGCTTTACGCCCGGTGGGAGAAGCTGGATGCGAAGCAGAAGGATTAAGTGAAGTATTCGTAGCATGGGCTACCAGCCCATGTCTTTAATGAAAACATGGGCTGGTAGCCCATGCCACTGAAAAACTTTTCGAATGAGAAAATCATGCGTCTGAAAGATAAAGTGGCCATCGTGACCGGATCGAGCAGTGGGATCGGGAAAGCGATCATCGAGCGATTCGCCGCCGAGGGGGCGAAGGTGGCGGTGAACTATCTGCCGGGCGGCCCGCATGAAAAAGAGGGTTTGGATCTTGTGAGCCGGCTCGGCGAGTGTGCGCTGGCCGCGCCTGGGGATGTGAGTAAGCGCGGTGACGTCGAGCGAATGATCGGCGACGTGGTCGCGAAATTTGGCCGGTTGGATATCGCCATCAATAACGCGGGCATGGAGATTAAAAAGCCATTCCTGGAAGTGACGGATGACGAGTGGAACAAGGTGATGACCGTCAACCTGTTCGGCTCTTACCTGGTCAGCCAGGTGGCGGCAAGGCAGATGGTCAAGCAGGGACCGGGTGGGAAACTCATCTTCATTTCATCCGTGCATGAAGACATTCCCTTCCCGGAATACACCGCATACTGCGCCAGCAAAGGGGGGATCCGGATGATGATGCGGAATCTGGCGATGGAGTTGGCCCCTTACAAGATCAATTGCAACAACATCGCCCCCGGCGCGATTGCCACGCCGATCAATCAGGCGGTGCTGGATGATCCGCAGGCGAAAAAGAATGCGATCAGCGAAATCCCCTGGGGTCGGTTCGGTCGGCCGGAAGAGGTGGCCTCAGTGGCGGTGTTTCTGGCGGGGGACGAATCCGAGTATGTCACCGGCAGCACCTATTATGTCGACGGGGGATTGACGCAGCAGGTGACGACGTATTGAAAGCCCGGTGGCATGGGCGTCCCGCCCATGTCTTTTTAGGGTGGCACGGGCGTCTCGCCCGTGCATCTTTTTGAAGTCGACGAATAAAAGCATGGGCGAGACGCCCATGCCACCTCAATCATGACACCTGAACACGATCGACTTCGCCAATATCGCGACCGGGCCACAGACTGGAAATTCTGGGGACCCTACCTTAGCGAACGCGCCTGGGGCACGGTGCGCGAGGACTACAGTCCCGACGGTTCCGCCTGGACTTATTTCCCTCACGATCATGCCCGCTCGCGCGCCTATCGATGGAGCGAGGACGGACTGCTCGGCCTGTGCGATCGGCAGCAGAATTTGTGTTTCTCGCTCGCCCTGTGGAACGGCGAGGATGCCATCCTGAAAGAACGGCTTTTCGGTCTCACCGGCCCGCAGGGGAATCATGGGGAGGACGTCAAAGAGTATTACTATTTCCTCGACAGCACCCCGACGCATTCCTACATGAAGGCGCTTTATAAATATCCACAGCGGGCGTTTCCCTACGAAAAACTGATCGCCGAGAACGCTCGGCGTGGCCGCAAAGAACCGGAATATGAATTGATCGACACCGGCGTTTTTGACGACAACCGATACTTCGATGTCTTCATCGAGTACGCCAAATCGGAACCGGGCGAAGTGCTGATTCAGATCACCGTCGTCAATCGTGGGCAGGAACCGGCGACGCTGCATCTGCTTCCGACGCTCTGGTTCAAAAACAGTTGGACGTGGAATGGCACCTTCGAACGGCCACAGATTCGGCCCGCTTCATCTTCGGAAATTCCCGGTGGCATCGGGCTGCGCGCGGACCACGCGAATCTTCCGACGAGCTGGTTGCTTTGCCAGTCAGAAGAAGTGCCGGAAATGTTGTTCACGGAGAACGACACAAACAATGAACGGATTTTTCCCGGTTCCCGCAACGCAACGCCATTCGTGAAGGACGGCATCAACGATTACATCACGCGGGGCCGCAAGGAAGCCGTCAATCCCGCCAAAACCGGCACGAAGGCGGCGGCGCATTATTGCCTGACCTTCGGCCCGGGTGAATCGAGAACCGTTCGCCTGCGACTGGGTGCGGCGGTTCCACAGGCGAATTCCCTGGGCGACTTATTTCAACAGTCCCTGGATCTTCGCAAGCAGGAGGCGGATGCGTTTTATGACACGGTTGCGCCGCAAGGGTGTTCCGAAGATGTCCGTCTGGTTCAACGGCAGGCGCTGGCGGGAATGCTCTGGAGCAAGCAGTATTTTCACTACAATGTCCGCACTTGGCTGCAAGGGGATCCGGGTCAACCGGCGCCGCCCTTATCGCGATGGAGTGGCCGCAATCGCGATTGGATGCACTTCGATGCCGACAGCATTTTGTCGATGCCCGACTCGTGGGAGTACCCGTGGTTTGCCGCGTGGGATCTGGCGTTTCACTGCATCCCGCTGGCGCTGGTCGATTCGGATTTTGCCAAGCGGCAATTGATCCTGCTGCTTCGCGAATGGTTCATGCACCCCAACGGTGAACTGCCCGCCTATGAGTGGGCCTTGGGCGATGTGAACCCGCCGGTGCATGCCTGGGCGGCTTTGCGGGTCTATCAGATCGACCGGCGAATCAACGGCAGCGCCGACACCACGTTTCTCGCCCGCGTGTTCCAAAAGCTGCTCATCAATTTTACCTGGTGGGTGAATCGCAAGGATGCCAATGGCCGCAACGTGTTTCAGGGCGGATTTCTGGGGCTGGACAACATCGGGCTCTTCGACCGCAGCGCGACGATCCCCGGCGGGGCTCGCATCGATCAATCGGATGGCACGAGCTGGATGGCGATGTATTGCCTGAATATGCTGGCCATCGCGCTTGAATTGGCAGACCACGATCCCAGCTACGAGGATGTAGCCACCAAATTTCTCGAGCATTTTTTCAACATCGCCCATGCGATGAACAATCGTCCAGCGACTCCCAATGACGATGGGATCGATCTGTGGGATGAGAAGGATGGCTTCTATTATGACGTGCTGCATTGGCCGGATGGCGCGCATGAATTTTTGCGGGTGCGCTCGCTGGTGGGACTGATTCCGCTGCTGGCGGTGATGACGGTGGAAACCGCGGTGCTGGATAAGCTGCCGAGCTTCAAACGGCGATTCGAGTGGTTTCTGGAGGAGCGCCCGGACCTGGTGAAAAACGTGTTCCCCGTCACGCAGCCGGGCGAGGGTGGAAGGCGAATGTTCGCGATCGTCAACGCGGATCGACTTCGCCGGATTCTTGGCACGATGCTCGATGAATCCGAATTTCTTTCGCACGGCGGCATTCGCTCGCTCTCCCGATACCACCTCGAACATCCGGTGGTTCAACAGCTCGACGGCAAGACGTATCAGTGCGACTACGAGCCGGCTGAATCGAACACCGACCTGTTTGGCGGCAACAGCAATTGGCGCGGGCCGGTTTGGTATCCCATCAACTATCTGCTCATCGAAGCGCTGCAGAAATTCGACCACTACTTCGGGGAAAATTTCAAGATCGACTGCCCGACCGGTTCTGGAAAGCAGATGACGCTGTGGGATGTGTCGACGGATTTATCGGCTCGACTCATCCACCTGTTCACCCGAGATGCGCTCGGACGCCGAGCGGTGTTC
>JANXVV010000422.1 GCA_025351525.1 Humisphaera sp.
AGCCGAAGAACGCGATGGATTTGTTGAAGAGTCAACCGTTCATCACGCTCCTGCCGCAGTGCATCGCGGCCCATGGGTGGAACGAGAAACCGATGCCGCAGATTCTCGCGGCGTTCATCACGCAGGTCGCCAAAGCCGCCCGTGCCGATGAAGATCGCGTCTATCTCACCGGCTTCAGTTATGGCGGCTCATCGACGTGGGAAATCGCCCTGCAGGTGCCCGAGCGTTTTGCGGGGATCGTGCCGTTGGATGGGCGGGCGACGCGCGATCCCGCCGTCGATGTGCAGAAGCTGAAGGATGTGGCGATCTACGAGAGCGTGGGCAGCGACGACCCGGATTTCATGCAGGATTCGAAGCGCATGCGCGATGCGCTGCTGGCGATGAAGCACTCGCGGTTTGTCTATCATCTGGTGCAGGGGGGAAACCACTGGTGCTATGGCTCGGTGTACAACGACCCGGAGTTTTGGAAATGGCTGTTGGCACAGAGACGCCCGGGCAAAAGCGTCGCCGCGCTTCCGGCGACGCAATCGACGCGCTGAAAGGGAATGCGTGGTGGTGCGATCACCCACCTCGATATCCCCCGTCAAAAATACTCTTCATTAAACGGCGCCGGCCCGACCGACATGGCCTCCAGCACCGCTAGTGTTCCCGTTTTCGACGCCGTCATCAGCCCGAGAGACATCGCCGTTCGCGCTGGAAGATCGCCGAGCGCAACCGCCGCCCATAAGGTGTCGCGACACTCTGCTTCTGCGGTTGCCCCCGTCATCGCCACCTTCGCCTTGCCGTCCGCCAACTCCACGCGGAATTTGCTGACGGAGCCTTCGGTCTCATGCACTGCAATCACGGCCGATGCCTTCACGTCCACCGGCCATTGCATCGCTTCCAGCAATCGAACGTGATCGAGCACGCGCACCTGCATCTTCGTATACGGACGCGGCTCGGCGGTGGAATGGTTGACGAGGCGGTGGGGGATCTGCCGTTCCTTCAACAACCAGTTCAACGGCAAGTCCGCCGGAAGCCGGAGGTGGACCGCATGGTATTGATCCCGCAAGCTCGCCAGAAAATGCAGTTGCCGTTGAAACGCCGCCGCGTCCTCGGCGAAATGTGAATCGACGCGCAGGATATCTTTGCCTTCGTGCTGATATTGCGAGTGGTGCATCACGCCGCGAACCGGGCCGCCGGCAGTGGGTCGGTCGACGATCTCAAAGCCATCGTCGTTGGCCCGCGCAATGTCCTCCCACCGGGCGGGGGCGCGCTCGATGCCGCAGTGACCGCGCTCGACGAAACGTCGATAGCACTCCGCGATGGCTTGCCGATCGGCGGGCGCAGAGAACCGCAACCCTTCGCACGTTCCGGTCGGGAGGATGTCGACAGGGATGGTCCACGCACATTGCCGTTCGACGATGCCGTACCCAAAATGCTCGTAGAACGAAGCGCGGAACGGCATGAGCGCCGAAAGAACCTGCCCGCGCTCGCGACCCCTGCGAAGGGTTTCGTGCATCAGGCGTGAGGCAATGCCGTGCGAATTGGCATCCCCGCTTCGGCGACGGGTGCGAATCGTCCCGACCCACGCGACGCCCTGGCAGGGAACTGATGAACCGCGGACCCACATCTTCAGAGAGAGCGAAGTCGCCGTGCCGACGGCCTCGGAACCCTGTTCGATCAACAGGTAATCGCCCGGCGCGGCGCGGGAATCCGAGTGAAGCCGTCGCCGATAATCCTCGGCTTCTTGGGCGGCGTGCGCGTAGCACCGCAACCGAGTCTCCGCGATGCGGTCCACTTCCGAAGCACCAACCCAGTTGCAAGTCAACGACATGTCTCGAACGTTAATCGGATTTCATGGAATACGAAATGACCGTGCGGGATTCTGTGCCGCCCGATGCGGTTCCTTCGTCGCCCCGGCAATCGCCACATTCGTTTTCTCCAGATGCTTCTCGAATAGCCCGTTCATCGACTGAACGTCGCACACGCCCCGTAGAAAATCATGAAACCCACGGGCAGCGAAGTCAGCACTCCCGCTCCGAAAGCACGGCGACGGCGGATGCACACGCCAGTGATGCCGAGTGCCACTTTCCCCACGGCAATGAACACTCCGATGAAGAGGAAGACGATCGCATCGTGACCCAGTGCTCCTCCAAAATAGGCTAGTGCGGATACGCCGATGCCGCCGAACAGTCCCTGCGAGAAATGCCTGCCCGTGTTCGGGTCGCGCGGCGCGGGGTCGGCGGGACCTCGGTATTCGAGCGGGATGGTGGGGGGATGGTCCATATTCAAGCCTCATCTGAAATATAGCCCGGCGTTTACGCCGGTGCGTTTTCTTCGGCGACCGGAAGAACCGGCGTAAACGCCGGGCTATATGAGTTTTTCAACATACATGCACATATCACCGCCGCGAGCAAACAGGCGATTTGAATCATGCTCATTCCGAGCCAGGGATGATACCTCGGTTTAAGGAATTCCACGCTGAAGCGATACGTCAGATAGCCGAGCATGAAGGTGCGGAAGAGGGAACCGTTGGGGGTGGGCCATCGCGATCGGTACCGCAGGATGATGGCGAAGAGGGATAGGAACACGATGTCATACAACTGGGTAGGGTGCCTCGGTCCATCGCCGAAATTCACGGCCCAGGGGAGGTTGGTGAGGTTGCCGTAGGTGTGATCGTCGAGGCCGGTGAGGTAGCAACCGATGCGACCGACCGCCATGCCAAAGATCAGGGGGAAGACGTATAGATCGCCGGTGGACCGGTGGACGCGCACGCATTTCTTGGCGATCTCGACACCGACCCAGCCACCGAGCAATCCCCCGACGATGGTCTTGCCGCCCATCCACATGGCCGGTTCGCGCCAGTGCGGAAAGTATTCGAGCGGTGACTCGATCCAGGCAAGAAGCTTGGAGCCGATCAGCGCGCCGAAGATCGCGCCGACGATGATCCACATGTTCTGCTCGAACGGGGCGGCCGGCCGATCGGGATGAAGTCGGGCGGAGCGACGGCGGAGGTAGAGGTGGATCTGGAACCCGCCGGAATAGGCGATGAGTTCCATCACCGGATGCGGGTGAAGCGCTCGACCGAAAAGATGGATGAAATGCGGGAAGAGCATGGGCTTTGTGAAATAAAGCGTACACTAACAAAAATAGATTGCAAGGGCCTTGTGATTCTCACACGAAACGGACGAATTTCAGACTGCAAGAAGAGGTGGTATGGGCGTCTCGCCCGTGCTCTAAATTGATCGGAACCAGCACTGACTTTCGCTGTCCGTCGTGGCACGGGCTTCCAGCCCGTGTTGACGGGCACGTGCGTAAAAGAGCTTGATATAAGCAGTTTTCAACTTCGCGATCGCCAGCACGGGCTGGAAGCCCGTGCCACAAATGAGATTTTAAACTTGGAAGCACAATGAAGTTTTAGAGTTCTGAAAAATGCATTGGCCAGACGCCCATGCCACCTTTACATTCCCGTGATTTTAACTTCGGTGAGCAACCGTTCGACATCTTCGCGACGACCGTGACCGGCGGGGGAGTTGAGCGCATTGGCCGCGCCGCACGCGGCACCCAGACGGCAGGCGGTGGGGAGATCGTGGCCTTCCAACAATGCCATCGCCAGGCCCGCCCCCAATGCATCGCCGCTGCCGATGGGATTGACCGCGACGATCGTCGGCGGGGTGATTCGCCAGAACTGTTTGCCGTCGGAAGCGATCGCATCGCGCGGGCCATCGGTGATGACCGCCCAGCGCGGACCCTGATGGATCAACTCGCGGATGGCGGCTTGCATTGATGACTCATCGTCGATCGGAAACGAGACGGTCTCCTGCAATTCCTGTCGATTCGGTTTCACGACCGTCGGTTTTTCAGCCAGCGCCTGAAGGAGCGGTTCACCCCGAGCATCCAGCACCACGGGGATGTTCGACAGGCGAGCAAGGCGGGTGCAGCGGGCATAGAAATCCAATGGAGCTTGTGGCGGGAGTGAACCGGAGAGAACCAGCACATCGGTACGACACAAGTTGGCCTCGACGATTTTCAGCAATGGCACGTAGTCCCGCGGATCGACCGGCGCGGTTTCTTCCACCAACTCGGTCACCGTGCCGGCGGCAATGTCGATCACGGTGGTGCAGGTGCGCGTCTTTGGAGCGACGGCGACAAAGTCGTGCGGGATGCCGGCGCGATCCAGATCGGTGCGGATCAGTTGCCCGCTATCCCCACCGAGAAATCCGACGGCCAGCACCGCCTGGCCGAGGGTGTGCAGCGTTCGCGCCACGTTGAGCGATTTGCCGGAAGCGGATTCACGCATGGTGGCCGCGCGGTTGACGGCGTTCAGCGTCAACCGGTCGAAAGTCATCGTGCGCTGAACGGTCGGGGTGGTGCCGAGACACAGAATCATTCGCTTCCCTGCTTCCCTTTCACTTCGCACAACATTTCGATCGTGCTGACTCGAAACCCGCAGGCGGTGAAGAGGGTTCTCGCCGATTCATTGGCAAAGGCGGTATCGCCGCGAATCTGCTCGACTCCCAGGTTGCGAAATGACTCGACCGCGTTCATCACCAGTTGCCGGCCGAGGCCCTCATGGCGGTAGTCCGGATCTACCCACAGGTCGTGAATGAAACCGAATTCCGCAAGGCGGTAGATGGGAAGTTCTTTCTCGACGGTGCCGATGAGAAAACCGATCAGTCTTGCCGATTCATCTCCGACCGGGGATCGTTCGGCCACCAGAAAAACGGCGCGCGGATCGGTGGACCGGGCGGTGAGCCATCGGCGGTACATCTCGGCGGGGTCCGGGCGAAAACCATATTTGGCGGGATCCCAGGATTCATGCAGTGCGCAGGTCTGAGCCACCATCGGCAGGACAGAGGGGATGTCGAGTGGCGTCGCCGGGCGAATCTCCATGGGGTGTGAATCATAGGGCTTTTAACGGAGGTTCGCGAGAGGGACGAAGTCAGATGCTGTCCGGCCACAGCGCTATTGCATTTGAAATTTCCGGTTCCCTCCCCCCGGTACGCCGGAGGGAGGGTTAGGGTGAGGGGTCTTGCATTTTTCTTCCGCCAAGCCGAGGAGTGGAACGTCTTTTCGCCACGAATGGAGACCCCTCACCCTAACCCTCCTCCCATGGGTACATGGGGGGAGGGGACCGGAAAACCGAATGCAATGGCTGTGCTGCCGGCCAAGTAATAACGCTGAATGATATCGAGTAAACCGCACCGGTTTGCCGACGTATCATTGATGCTCCGGCTTGACGATCCCGGATGAGGTGCGGATACTGCATTGCGGATGTGACCATGAAGCGAACGCGGCATATTCTGGCGATGACTTTGATGGCGACGGCGCTCTGCGCCGATCGCATGGCCACCGCCGCGCCGGAGATTCGCTTTCATTTGCAAGTCGCGTCCGATCCGATCGCGCGATTGGCGACCAAGCTGTCGCAGCGATTTTGCCGGGTAATTCCGGCGATTCGGCTGCATCAGGCGCGGCGCGAAGGGCCGATGAATGTGTCGCCGGGGGAACCGCCGATCGTTTTGTCGGTGGTTGTCTATCACGTCGAGGGGTCCCCATTTCAATTCCGTTTGCCTCCTCCCTGCGTCTGAATTCAATTCGCAATTAAAAAGGTTTCGCACTCGAAGATCCCACAGAGCAAGTTCCATGGGCTTTGAACGTGCTGGAACGTTTTAATTCTCTACCTTATGAAGTTCGCTTGCTGCGATCTTTAATCTGCAAATCTCCCTCGATCAAAGGCACCCATGGCCCTCACTGTACAAAAAGTTTTGACCTCCGTGTTCGGCAGCCGCAATGACCGGCTTTTAAAGCGGTATCGCACCATCGTCTCGCAGGTGAATGCGATCGAGCCGAAAATTCAGGCGATGACCGATGATGAACTGCGCGATCGCACGCGCGAGCTGAAGGCGGGTTTGACCTCGGGGAAAATGCGGTCGGAGGAGATGCTGCCGGAGGCTTTCGCGATTATCCGCGAGTCGATGGACCGGCATATCGGCATCCGGTCGATCTTCGATCCGGAGAATCATTTCGACCCGGACCTGCTCGAGGACGACATGCTCGAGGCATACGATGAAGTCCAGCGGCGGATGATCGCCAGCGGGGAATCGTGGGCGACGGTGAGCATCCCGCCAAAAATTTACAGCGCGGTGAGAAAACTCTATCCCGATTCGCGGCCCCCTTTCCGGGCCCGTTGCTTCGATGTGCAGTTGATCGGCGGCGTCGTGCTCTACGAGGGCAAGATCGCCGAGATGGCGACTGGTGAGGGTAAGACGTTTGTCGCCCCGCTGGCCTGCTTCATGCGCGTGCTGGAGGGGATGCACACGCACGTGGTGACCGTGAACGATTATCTGGTCCGCCGCGATGCGACGTGGGTGAGGCCGGCGTTTACCAACCTCGGGATGAGCGTCGGGTTCATTCAATCCGAGATGGAGCCGGGCGGTGATACGCGGCATCAGCAGTACGATTGCGACATCACCTACGGCACCAACAGCGAGTTCGGATTCGACTATCTGCGCGACAACATGAAAGAGCGGAAAGAGCTTCAGGTGCAGGGGCCGCTGGACTATGCGATTGTCGATGAGGTGGACAGCATCTTGATCGATGAGGCGCGCACGCCGTTGATTATCAGCGGGGCCGCGCACGATGATGCCGCGAAATATCAGGCGGCGGACATCGTCGCGCGCGTGGTGATCGACAAGCACCGGCCCTATCTGGAAGCCGAAAAATCGGTCGATGCGGCCAAGCGAACGATCAAGGCTTCCGAAGGGGATGAGGACAAGGCCAAGGGGGATAAGAAGCTGATCGATGCGGCTCGGGCGCGGAAGGCGAAGGCGGAAAAGGATTTGGAGATCGCGGAAAAGGGGAAGGAGGGAATTACCCAATATCTGGAGATCGAGCGGGATCGGAAGACCGTGCATATGACGCACGAGGGAATCGCCGCCGCGCAGGAGGCGGCGGGGGTGGGCAGCTTTTATGTCGGCAACAATATGGAGTGGCCGCATCTGATGGAGCAGGGGTTGCGGGCGCATCTGGTGTATGAGCGGGACAAGGAATATGTCGTCGAGAAGCAGAACAATCCCCACTTCAGCGACATCGTGATCGTCGATGAATACACGGGCCGCAAGATGGCGGGGCGGCAGTGGTCGGATGGGCTGCATCAGGCGATCGAGGCGAAGGAAAAAGTCACGATCAAGCAGGAGACGCAAACGCTGGCGACGATCACGCTGCAAAACTTCTTCAAGCTGTACCGATCCCTGGCCGGCATGACCGGCACGGCCCAGACGGAGGCCGAGGAGTTCAGCAAAATCTACAAGCTGGATGTGGTTTCCATCCCGACGAATCGACCGATCGCCCGCCTGGACAATGAAGATCGCGTGTACCGGACGGAGAAGGAAAAGTGGGAGGCGATCATCGATGAGATCAAGGAGGAGAGCGACAAGGGCCGTCCGGTGCTGGTGGGCACGACCAGCGTGGAGAAGAGCGAATTGCTGTCGAAGCTCCTGACGCGGAAACACGGCGTGGAACATGAGGTGTTGAACGCCAAACAGCACGAGCGCGAGGCGGCGATTGTCGCCAAGGCCGGATTGCAGCATCAGAACGCGCACGATGAGAATTGCGGCAACGTGACGATCGCTACCAACATGGCCGGTCGAGGTACGGATATCAAACTCGCGAAAGAGGCGCACGCGTCCGGCGGCCTGCACGTGATCGGCACCGAGCGGCACACGGCCCGGCGCATCGACAACCAGCTTCGCGGTCGCGGTGGACGACAGGGAGACCCAGGCTCAAGCCGGTTCTATGTCTCGCTGACGGATGAGCTGATGAGCATGTTCGCCGGCGAGTGGACGATCAAGGTGCTGGGCTTCCTCGGCATGGAAGAGGGGATGGCAATCGAGGACAA
>JANXVV010000463.1 GCA_025351525.1 Humisphaera sp.
GATTTGTCGCATCCGTGCGTCCTCGACAAAAAACTCCCGAACCAGAGCGGTCATCCATGACGGCTCCACTCTATTCATTTCGCCATTTTTCAGCCGAAATTGTGAGACGAATTCGTCTCAATGTGAACCGGGTGGAGTATAATGTGTCATCGGCCTATTCGACTCCCCGATTCTCCTATGAAACTTGACCGGCCCCAATTCGAGACTTTGGCCATGGAGCATCTGGACATGCTCTACCGGGTTGCCCGTCGAATGACCCGGGATGAGTCGACCGCCGAGGATCTGGTGCAGGAAACCTACCTTCGCGCCTTGCGCTCCTATCAAACATTCGACCTGAAAGAATTCGGCATCCGCCCTTGGCTGCTGCGGATTCTGCACAATCTCCACGCCACTCGATACCAGCGTGAGAAGCGTCAACCGATAGCCCTTGAAGACGCAAAGCTCGAATCTGCCGCACAGTCGACGAATGATAAGACCCCTGGCAACGGCGGGGCGAATCTATGGGACGGCATGGATGAGCAGTTGGTCCGCGCGGTCAATTCGCTGCCGGAAGAATATCAGACCGTGATGCTGCTCTGGGCGGTCGAGGAATTGTCCTATAAGGAGATCGCCGAATCGCTCGAGGTGCCGATCGGCACGGTGATGAGCCGCCTCTTTCGGGCGCGTAAAAGGTTATCGGATCAACTGCATGATTTTGCGGTGGAGCAGGGGATTTTGCATCAGAACGCTTCGGATGATGGCGTGCGGAATACAATCGAGAAAGAGTCGTCCCGATGATTCACCACGAACGCACGAAAACACGAAGAATTCTGCCATGCGGCACGAAATGCGGTCGATTTCACGGAGTGAATGAGAACGCATGTAACGCGCAGAATCGATCTCTTACTCTTTGTTTTCCTTCGTGTTTCCGTGAATTTGTGGTTCAAACGCATTTTTTGAGGTAGCCAAAGCGTTTGTGAATTCTTGGTGGCATGGGCGTCTCGCCCGTGTTTTCTAAATGCAAGAACATGGGCGAGACGCCCATGCCACCATTTTTTCACAGGCTCAAAGCGTCTGGTTTGGGAATAGTTTAGCAAGACCGATGGTTCAGATTGACAGCCATGATGTATCCGGAAGCACTCAACTTTGAAGACCCCGCGCTGAAGCGCGCCGTCAGCCGTGTATTTCCGGCGATGAAGGTGCCTGAAGCATTGCGGAATCGTATCGTGGCGGCGATGAAAGCGACTGAAGACGAAAGGACCGTAATGCCGGTTGCGGTGGTGGGGAATCATTCACCACATGCCATCGATTCCGCGTCCGGCACGATGCGAATTCATCCGCAGGCGATGACGACAAGCGGATGGTCGACGATGTTGCCCGGCATGGCGATCGCGGCGTCGATGTTGATCTCGATCGGTTTGATGGTTTACTTCCTGTCGAGTTCGGCCCAGGCCATGCCGGAAAAATTTCAGGCGGCTGCCGTTGCCCGACATGACGGATGCTGCAAGGCTTCCGATCACCATCTCCCCGTGATTCGCACGGCTTCGTATCGAGAGATTGGCCGGTTCCTCAAGCAGGAATTGCAACACCCCGTGCTGGCCGCCGATTTGACGCGCGAGGGCTGGCAGTTCAGCGGTGCCGCCATCTGCCCCATCAGCGGGATTGCCACCGCTCATTTGCTTTTCCGCAAAGGCTCGGAGACGCTCTCGGTTTTTTCTCTCCCCGCCGCCGCCCTGCCGTCTCTCACGCAACATCAAAGTTATCGGGGCACGACACCGGACGGTCATTCGATTATCGTTCGAGCGGAAGATGGCGCGCTGTATTGCCTCGTGGGGCATGGCATTCCCGGCGAGCTGACGGTCGATCATCTGGACAGCATTTTCGACAAACACAGTTCTGAAGCCACCGTCGCCGAAGCCACCGGCCCGCGCATTTCCGTTGCCGGCATCTCGCGCGAACCTTAGTATTTGCGGGTTGAGCCTCTTCCCCTACCATACTCCCGATGGACGTCCCTTCTGCGCTTATTCCCGCTCCTTCCCCCCTTCCCAACCGCGACGACAGCGGTGCCAACGTCAAAGAGACGCTCGAGTCGATTCTCGTCGCCTTCATTCTGGCTTTCATCTTTCGCTGCTTCGTCGTCGAGGCGTTCGTCATTCCCACCGGATCGATGGCCCCGACACTTCTGGGCGCTCATAGCCGATTTGTTTGCACTGATTGCGGATATCGATTCGACGTCAATTATTCCGCCCCGCAACCCTCGGATGACGATGTCGAAATCCCCGATCGCGTTCAATCGGTCGAGGATGGAACCAATCACATTGTCCCCGTTTTGTACGATGACATCCACTGCCCCAATTGCGGGTTGCGCCTCCCCACCGAAGCCAATCCCCCGGTCTGGTACGGCGACCGCATTCTGGTTCTGAAATATCTCTATCTCCTGCAGGACCCGCAGCGATGGGATGTCGTCGTCTTCAAAAGCCCCTCCGAAAAAGCCAAGGATTACGGCACGAATTTCATCAAGCGGCTCGTCGGCAAGCCCGGCGAGACGATCATGGTGCTCGACGGCGATATCTACGTGAAGCCGAAAGGGGGCGCTCATTTTGCGATTGCCCGCAAGACCCCCGCCGCCCAGGATTCGATGTGGCGAATCTTGTACGACAACGATTACCACCCCGAGGGAAATCCCGCGCGACAGAAAAATTGGCGGCAGCCTTGGCAGCAAACCACCGGCGGCACTTTGTGGTCGACCGATGCATCCCTTGGCCGGGTGTTTAAATTCGATGCCGACGATGCAACCGCCACGCCCGGCACGATCTCCTTCAACGGTGACGCCAATCGCCCCGAAAATAAAAACGCCGCGTTTTACGATTGGATCAGCTACGATCAACGGCATTCGACCAAAACGTATCCCGCCTACCGCAGCCATACGCCGTGGCTCGGTGAATACCCGGTGAGCGATCTGAAGCTCGATCTCTACTACACGCGTGCCAAAGGTGATGGCCCATTGCGGCTTCGGTTGACGAAACTCGATCATGCGTTCACCGCCGAAATCACGCCGCATTCCGTTCGCCTTCTCCACGATGCCAATGGGCTGCAATTTTCCCTGCCCAAAGCCGCGACGTTGCCTTTTCAATCCAAACAACCGATCCACATCGAATTTACCAACGTGGATTATCAGGTGACGCTGCGAATCGATGGCAAAGACATTTTGCAGACCACCGCCGACGAATATCATCCGGATCTCGCCGACCTCGAGCAGCGGATGATCGATCACAATCGGTACGGATCATACCCTTCGCGCGCCGGGGATTTCGTCGACAGTTCACGGCATCACCCCCCGCTGCCGCCCCCCACCGTTTCAATCTCCGCCGAGCGGCAAGCCTGCGAAGTCAGCCATGTCAGCCTCTGGCGCGATGTATATTACACCCCGAAACTCGCGAATAATCAGCAGCAATTGTGGGCGGGTTTTGATCGCAACCCCGGCGGCACCGGCGGCCCGGTGGTGCTGGGCGACAACGAATTTTTCGTCATGGGCGACAACTCCCCGATGAGCTACGACGCCCGCTTCTGGTGGGAACCGGTCGATCTGAAGGACGAAAATCTTCATGCCGACGCCGGCCGGGTGCCTGACCGTTTCATGCTCGGCAAAGCATTTTTCGTCTACTGGCCCGCCGGCTTCCGCCCCGCGAAGGGAACCCCCGCGCTCATTCCCAACGTGGGGCAGATGCGTTTCATCCGATAGAATAATTTAGCCGTCTCGCTTGCGAGGCGCGACTGAGCGATTATCCCTTCAGACACTACTAGTCCGCCCGTGCTAATTGTGTGGGTGCCACAGGTCGCGGTACTCCGAGACCTGTGTCGTCGCTGGCCAAAGAGCACAGGTCTCGGATTACCGCGACCTGCGGCACCCATTCGACCCACACCATTAGTGCGGGCGGAGTACTACATTATTTAGCCAACTCGCTTGCGAGGCGCGTCCGACTGATATGCCCTCCAGACCCGCCTCGCAAGCGAGACGGCTAAATAATCTGCGGAAGATCGCCTATGATACGCCTATGGCATTTTCCATGCGTTCCAGCCGTCGCCGCTATCGGGATTACCGCAGCAAGCTCAAACTCCGCGGCAAAAAAACCGACTCAACCGCGATCGACGCAACCGCCACCGTCGTTTCGCACGATCCCACCGAGCCCAAAAAACACCGCCCCCGCTCCCGATCGTTCCCCCAACTCGTCAAAGAATTCTGGGCGCTCCTGCAAGGCTACCACAGCACGCTCGCCGTCGTGCTTTTCGCCCTGGCCGTCTCCACCGTGCTGGGCCTCATTCCGCTCTACGGCACCAAAGTCATATTCGACGGCGTGCTGCGCGATCCACCGCTGCCCACACGCCTGCCGGGTTGGATTCATCTCCCCACCGATCGCCGACTTCTCCTCAAAGTCGTCGCGGTTTTCATGGTGATTCTCGCGGCAAGTTCCGAACTGTTCAGCCTGTGGAGTCGATGGCAGGCCACCAGAATGACCAAACGGGTGCAGGTCTCCGTCCGTAAAAAAGTGTTCGATCACGCCGTCCGATTGCCTTTGCATCGGGTGTACGATTTGAAGTCCGGCGGCGTCGCCTCCATCCTGCGCGAAGACGCCGGTGGGGTCGCCGAACTGATCTTCTCCATGCTCTACAATCCATGGCGGGCAGTCATCCAACTGCTCGGCAGCCTGATCGTTCTCACCTTCGTCGACTGGCGATTGCTGCTCGGTTCCATCGCCCTGTTGCCGACGGTCTGGCTGACGCATCGCACCTGGATTGGCCGAATCCGACCGATCTTTCGCGACATCCGTTCGACGCGCCAGCAGATCGATTCCCACGCGACCGAAGCGTTCGGCGGGATGCGCGTCGTGCGCTCCTTCTCCCGCCAACAATCCGAAGCCGCCACCTTCACGCGAAACGGGCATCTGATGGCCCGTCAGGAAATCTTCGCCTGGTGGTGGATGCGCGGCGTCGACGTGGCCTGGTCCGTTCTCATCCCATTCGCCTCCGCCCTGCTTCTCTACTATGGCGGCAACCGCGTGCTTGCCGACATGGACAAATTGAAGGCCGGTCTCATTCTGCCGAAGGATGCCCTGACCGTCGGCGACCTCGTCATGTTTCTGGCGTATCTCACCGCGCTGCTCGGCCCGATTGCCGCACTCGCCAGCAGCGCGACGGCGTTGCAGAACAGTTTGAGCGGCTTGGATCGCGTGCTGGATTTGCTGGCCGAGCCGGTTGAAATGCCGTCGAAGCCGGGATCGATCACCGTCGATCGGGATGTCGTTCCCGGTCGGATCACGTTGGACCATGTTTCATTCGCCTACAACGGCACCACCGCCCCCGTGCTGCACGAAATCAGCCTCGACGTAAAACCCGGCGAGATGATCGCACTGGTCGGCCCGAGCGGTGCCGGGAAAACCACACTCTGCAATCTGATCGCCCGATTCTACGATCCCACCGCCGGTGCCGTGCGACTGGATGGGGTCGATCTTCGAGACATCACCGCCGACAGTTACCGGCGACTGCTGGGAATCGTCGAGCAGGATACGTTTCTGTTCGATGGCACCATCGCCGAAAACATCGCGTATGGCCGGCGCGGCGCAACGCCCGATCAAATCACCGAAGCCGCCCAACTGGCCAATGCGCATGAGTTCATCGACAAACTCCCCGACCGCTACGACTCCATCATCGGTGAGCGCGGCGTGAAACTTTCGGGCGGTCAGCGCCAGCGCCTCACCATCGCCCGTGCGATTCTGGCCGACCCGCGCATCCTGATTCTCGACGAGGCGACCAGCAACCTCGACACCGAATCCGAGCGGCTGATTCAGGGCAGCCTGCAAACCCTGATGGCAGGCCGAACCAGTTTTGTCATCGCGCACCGCCTCAGCACCATTGCCCACGCCGATCGCATTTTGGTTTTAGAAAATGGTCGGATTCTCGAGCAGGGTCGCCATGATGAACTGATGCTTGCAAGTGGCCGATATCGCGACATGGTGGATCTGCAGACCAGCCCACCGCCGGCACCTGTCAAGAAAGCATCACCGGACCGACGCGAGCATTTCGTGAAGCCGGAAGTGTAGGCTGGTAATAGATAGCAATAAGCTTCGAAGCCACATGCAGTGCCATCGCATTTGGATTTCCGGTCCCCTCCCCCCATGTACTCATGGGGGGAGGGGACCGGAGTTTCAGATGCGATGGCCCTGAATCGACATCACCCCATATGCTTAATCATCTCACTCGCAAACTCACTGCACTTCACTTCCTTCGCCCCTTCCATCAACCGCGCAAAATCATACGTCACGGTCTTCGCGGCGATCGCCTTATCCAAACCGGTGAGAATCAGATCCGCCGCTTCCTGCCATCCTAAAAACTCGAACATCATCACGCCGGACAGAATGACCGAGCCGGGATTGACTTTGTCTTGGTTGGCATACTTGGGGGCGGTGCCGTGCGTGGCTTCAAAAATGGCATGACCGGTGATATAATTGATGTTGCCTCCCGGCGCGATGCCGATCCCCCCCACCTGGGCGGCCAGCGCATCGCTGAGATAGTCGCCGTTCAGATTCAACGTCGCGATCACGTCAAAATCCTCCGGGCGGGTCAGCACCTGCTGGAGCGTGATATCCGCGATGGCGTCTTTGATGATGATGCCGTTGGGCAGTTTGCACCACGGGCCGCCGTCGATCTCGACCGCGCCGAATTCACGTTTGGCGACGCCGTAGCCCCAGTCGCGGAAACCGCCCTCGGTGAACTTCATGATGTTCCCCTTGTGGACGATCGTCACGCTTTTGCGGTGATGCTGAATCGCGTATTGGATCGCCGACCGCACCAGCCGTTCCGTCCCGATGCGGCTGACGGGTTTGATCCCGATCCCCACCTCAACCTTCGCCTCGCTCTCCCCCGTCCAACCGGCGGTCGCACCCTTCGTGCCGAAACGGATTTTCTTGAATTCCTTCGGGAAATTCTGCTCCAGAAAGTCGAGAACCTTCTGTGCATCCGCCGACCCGGCGGCATATTCAATCCCCGCGTAAATGTCTTCGGTGTTCTCGCGGAAGATCACCATCTCCACCTTTTCCGGATGCTTCACCGGTGACGGCACGCCCGTAAAATACCGCACCGGGCGAAGGCACACATACAGATCGAGCATCTGCCGCAACGCGACATTCAGCGACCGAATCCCCCCGCCCACCGGCGTGGTCAGCGGTCCCTTGATGCCCACCAGAAATTCCTGAAACGCCGCCACCGTGTCGTCCGGCAGCCAGTTGTCAAACTTCTTGAACGCCTTCTCTCCCGCGAACACTTCCATCCACGCGATTTTGCGGGTGCCGTGGTACGCCTTCTCGACCGCCGCATCAAACACGCGCACGCTGGCGTTCCAGATATCCGGCCCGGTGCCATCCCCTTCGATAAACGGAAGGATTGGATTTGCGGGAACCGTCAGCTTTCCGTTGCTGACCGTGATGGCGGTGCCGTGGGCGGGAACGACGACATTCTTGTAGGCGGGCATGCGATTCTCCGTGGATTTTCCAGAACTTTTCCGAAGGGGAAAAGGTATGGGAATCCCCGTGAAACGTCAAAGCCGTTGCAGACAGTCGTTGCTTCAAATGACAAAGACCCGATTCTCAACGGTGGTGGCGACGATGCAGGTGATGCGCTCGCGCAAGATGCTTGCCCGCCACGCTGTCCACCGCCGGTTGAACCGCCGCGATGACCGGTGCGGCTGAGAATGTTCGCACGGCCGAAACGGGCGATGTCCCCGAGATGGATGCAAGCGTCACTGCCGGGCCAAACACAGTCCCGCTGTTATAATTCCCGGCACCGCTGAAGATCTGCAAATCCACATCGTTTACTTTCCCGTCATGATTCAAATCCCCCGCCAGCCAGCCATACGGCGTGGAAGCCGCGCCATACGCGCCGATCCCACTGGAGATTTGCAAATCGAAATCATCCACCTTGCCGTCGAAATTCAGGTCGCCGTATAAAGCCGCCCGCACCAGAATTTGTCCCGCGGCAATGATCGGCGTCCCCGGCCCGCCCGGCAGATTCCCCCCGCCCGTCAGCGCCGCGATATCTGCGCCGTTGAGGTATCCCACCGACACATGGAAATCCGGGCTGGCCTCGTTGTGCGAGGCGATCGCATCGGCACTGGTGATCCCGCCCACCCCATTCCAGTTGCCGATGCCCGAAGCGTCGGCGTTGTAGCCGTTCTTCAGATAGGTCCGGATCAGACTCCCCGGCGTGACGGCGTTATCCACCAGCAACCAGTTCTTGCCGAGATCCAGCTTGCCCCCACCCGCAATCGAAAACGCATGAACCGAAAGCGTTTTGCGCGTGGCCGCGATGATGCTCGCATTGCCACCGTTGATCGTGAGACCGGCCAGATGCTGATCCGTCGCAAACGTCGCATTCGCCCCGGTCTGAACGGTGACCGAAACATTCGGCGTAGTCCCGATGGCCGTGTCGGCGTCAACCGTAAAGTTGCCACCCGTCAGATTGATCGAATCATTCCCACCGCTCCCGCCATGAAACTGAATCGCCTGCACGTTGGCGGCGGCGATGGGGACATTGCTGAACGTGCCGCCGGTGAAGGTGAGACCACTTGCATTGGCGGTCAGGGTGTCATCGCCGGAGGTGCCGATTAGGGCGACGGTGTTGACGCCCGCCCCGCCGTCGAAGCTGATGCCGCCAGCGGTGAGGGGGTTGCCGTTCGAGAAATCGAGGGTGAGGGTGTCGTTATCGGTCTGCCCCGTTATTGCAAGAACGGAAAGCTGCGTATTAGGAATCTGTTTTGAAGCGGTGCCCGTTCCAGGAGTCAAAGAATCGATCCAAAAATCGGCGTGAGTACCATCCGCATTTTTCCGGAGGTATACCGTGTTGTTGCCGGACGGAAGGGGTAGGTCTCCGGCGAGCGGCGACCAGGCAGAATTGGATAGGCTTTGAAAGGCCTGAATTCGATAGGTGTAGAGGATGCCCGGTGTCAGGCCGCTATCGTCATAGGTAGTATCGCCGGAGTTGGAGGTGGCTCCAACTGTGGTGAATGCAATTCCATCCAAGGACCGTTGAACGCGGGTTTTGTCGAGGCTGCTGATAGTGGCCCAAGCGAGATGCGCGGTTGTGGAGGTGGGTGCGGTGACGGTTGGAGCAGGGGGGATATAGGGACGGAATGAAAAGATATAGTTGTCGCCGCCAATGCCATCCGCATTCCCGTCGAGCATCGCACCTGCGGCATTCCGGACGCCGGAGGACAGCAGTGTGGCTGTATAATTTTCGTCTGCCGGCAGGGGGGGCAGCACGAAAGTCGCGGTGTTTGAGGCGAGATCATAACTAACGTTTGTCGCCTTTAGGTGGATGTTGCGGAGGGTATCTACGAACACGAGAGAGCCGACTGACAAACCGGCACCCACATTTTGATTCAACGTGAAGCTGATCGCTGCGAGATCCGGACGCAGACTCGCACTCGTGACCTTCGGGGGAATGGACGTTTCACCGTCCGTGCCCATAAGTCGAACGGCATTCCAGTTGGCGGACTGGTAAATATCGGCCTCGACCGCCGTGATTCTTCCGGTGGAGGTTACGAATGCCTGAGTGAATTGGTCGGAACCGCCAAAGTCTATTGATGCACTACCGGCCACACCGAATGAAGTGTCGAGTTGACCGGAGGCCAATAGCCGGAGCATGCATGCATCATTGTTACGGGTTCCAAGGGCCAATATCTTACCGGCGGGTGTGACGGTGACGGCGCTGGGATTGAATGGCGTTGTGACGGAAGCCGTCCCCGAAGTTCCAAACGATGAGTCCACCAAGCCTGCTGCCGTAAAGCGCGTAATGGACAGCGCTGTACTCGGTGTCTGCCCACTGACATAGAATCGACCGGTGGAATCCGAAACAAAATCTCGCGCGCTGAAATTTGAAATGGCGGTTGCAACTCGTGAACCGTTCAGTCCGAAGGTGGTGTCAATCGTTCCGTCTGCGTTCAATCGTTCCATAAAGGGATAGCTGAGAGAACCGGTGGGTGTGACCTCTCCGCCAAGCATGATTTTTCCGTCTGGTTGAGCAATAAGATTGATGATGAAAGGAATTGAGCCGGGTACGGGCGCGTTGAGAAGACCGTTGTTGCCAAAGGATGAATCGGGGGTGCCATCAGGCAACAATCTCAGCAAATTCTTCGCGTCCGAGGCGAGAATCGATCCATCCGACTGGATCACCACTCGAAACAGGTTTTCGTTGTTGCCCCCGTAGTCGAGTTGCTGAAAGCCACCGCTGCCAAACGAGGTATCCGGCGTGCCATCCGCATTGAAGCGGGCAACGGCGTAATCCGTCGGCACAGCAGCGCTGATCGCCGGATTTTCGGCAGATCCGACGGCGACAATCTTCCCATCGGCTTGAAGGACGACGGCATTTACGGTTTGGTGCCGTACACCAAAATTAATGGTCCCTACCCCGTTGGTTCCAAATGCGGTATCGAGCGATCCATCGACATTCAATCGGGTGACTGCAAACTGCGCCGGAGTATCAGTCGACACTGCCCCGCCCATCACCAGTTTGCCATCCGGCTGCATCACAGACTTATAGCTTGGCCTCACCGAACGAGGTGCCGGAACGTCAGTCAACACGGAGCCGTCCATCCCAAGCGAGGGGTCCAGAGTACCGTCGGCTAGAATATGGGTCAGTGCGATATCCGGAGTTGAATTCCCGGACAGCAACCCACCGCCCGCAAACCAAAGTGCGCCGTTTGTCCTGATGCCCAAATCGAATTTTGATGTTTGAGCGGTTAAGTCGGTTGGAAGAGGGCTATAGTCCACTCCGCCTGATCCGAAACCGAAATCGAGGGAACCGTCTACCAGCAGGTGGGCGACGAACGGAGCCGCGGCAGAGGCATCATATCCCGCCGCGAAGTACGATCCGTCAGTCTGAATCGCCAGGCGGGAGATCATGGCGGAGCTAATAGAGCCTTCGGAGATCGTCTGTGTGCCGGTGCCATTGAAACTGGTATCGAGAGTACCGTTGGCTAGCAACCGGGCGACGAAATTTTTCCCGGCCAAACCGATCGTTCCATCCGAACCGACTTGAATCACCGCAACGGAAGAGTTATTGGCCAAGCGGGTGAGAACCACCGTGCCACTGCTGCCGAACGCGGTATCCAGCGAGCCATCGGCTTTGAAGCGACGCACCGCCACCTGTTGCTGCACGAATCCGTTGTTACCGGCGACAAGGATGGATCCATCCGTCTGTCCGATGGCGGTGGAGGCAACGAAGGTGGTTGTACTTCCAACCGGCACTTTTCCCCCGATACCGAAAGTAGAGTCGAGGGTTCCGTTGAAATTGAACCGCCACAGATTGGTTGTGGTCGCCACTATACACTTGCCGCCGGGCAATCCGATGATCGACGACAGCAATGGGTCCTGGAAGCTGGTGCCATCAGAGACCCATGATGGATCGTAGCTACCCGAGGGCGTGAATTTCTGAATGTTGAGATAGTATGCTGTCCCAACGCTCCGACTGTCACCGATGGCGATGATCGACCCATCGGGCAGAACCGTCATGTCTTGGACGCCCGACACCCAACCCAATTCCGGAAGACGAATCTGCCCTTTAACCCCAAATGTCAAATCCGGTTGGCCCGTGGCAAGGAAGCGCGCCAGGACTGCGGTGTGAATTGGCAAGCTTGTGCCGATAACCGCGTTATCCGCGCCGACGACCATTCGGCCATCGCTCATCACGACCATACGCGTGGCCGTATCGTTGGCACTTTGCAGATAATTGACGGCTGTTTTTCCCCCGATACCAAATGAGGCGTCCAAGTCCGCCGCATTAAGATGTAGCCGCGATTCAAGCTTTTCGCACACTGCCGTCACGCGCTCAGTCCACACGCGAATACCTCGCTTCGGCTGTTTTGACGACGCATCCTTCCTACCCGCTCCGCTTCGCATCATTTTCCATTCCCTAAGCTCCCGCGACCCTTGGCACTAAGCTCAAAAAGGTGCCACCCATCCAATGTGGGCGGGATTATCACTAATTCCCTTGCCTAACTCAAGAAAATAAAAAAAAATGACTCCCATTTTCATCAATCCTCCAACTCGGAGGGGACGATGCGCTTGCCTTCCCAATACCACTCGCCGTCCTTTTCAACCAGCAGGCGGTCGGCGCTGCCGGGCACAGGTGGGGCGTTCACTTTGGGTAGCCATCGCGCGTGTTCGGCGATCACGTCTGCATAGCGGGTGTCGGCGGCAAGGTTTGTCCACTCGTGCGGGTCGTGACGGTGGTCGTAGAGTTCCTCGGACCCATCCGCGTAGCGGATATAGCGCCAGTCTTCCGACCGCACGGCATGGTTGTTCTGATTGTGTGTGCTGATCGCCGGCCAGAGGCGCGGGGCGTTCACATTCTTCAACTGTGGCGCGAGGCTATGTCCTTCCAGCCCGGGCCGGGCGGGTAGGCCGCATAGGTCTACCAACGTGGGGTACAGGTCCAGTAGCTCTGCCGGTTTAGCGCACTTTGCGCCGGCGGTGACTCCCGGCCCGGCGAAAATAAGCGGGATGTGCGTGGAGCGCTCCCAGAGCGAATTTTTCCCCGTGATGGCTTTTTCGCCGAGGTGCCAGCCGTTGTCCGACCAGAGCACGATGACGGTCTGGTCCGCGCGTCCGGTGGCTTCCAGCGCATCCAGCAATCGGCCCACCTGGCTGTCCATGAAACTGGTGGAGGCCAGATACGCCCGCACCAGGGGACGCCATTGCCCGGCCTTTTTCAACCACGACAGCCGAGGCTCGGGCAACTTCCAGTTCAGATACCATGCGAACGGAGGCACACCCTCGCGGTCGTTTTCCCTGACGTCCGGCAGGATGAGCGTTTCGGGCGGATATAGATCGAACCACTTGCGGGAGGCGAAGCACGGCACATGGGGCAGGCGGAATCCGCAGGCCACAAAGAATGGCTTGTCGCGGGGCAGGGCTTTGAGCTGCGCGATGGCGGCATCGGCGATCTTCCAATCCGCCTGATCCTCATCCCGCTCGGGAAAAATGCCCCAGTCCATGGCCCGAATATCCACGGGAGTGTGGACAAACTTCCGCGGCGGCATGGGCATGCCGGGCGCGGCACCCCAGACGCCAAACTCACGCGGCCGATCGGCGGGGGCAATCGAGCCATCGTGGTAGACTTTGCCGCAGGTAAAAGTGAAGTAGCCTTGCGAGCCAAAATACTGCGGGAGGGTGATGTGATTCTTCAGAGGTGCGACCTCGCGAACACCGGGGCGCAAAGCGTAGATACCGGTGGTCGACGGACGCAGGCCGGTCATCAGACTGCATCGCGAAGGATTGCAGAGCGGGGCCTGGCAGTGGGCGTTGGTGAACAGTGTGCCTCGGGCGGCGAGGCGATCGATGTTAGGGGTTTGAGCCTGGGGATGACCTCCGAGGCAACCGACCCAGTCATTGAGATCGTCGATGGCGATGAACAGGACGTTGGGCGTTTGAGGCGGTGCGGGGTCTGCGGCAAGGTGGGCCGTGAGGAGTAACGAGGTTAGGAGGTAGACTGCGTAACGCGTGGGGGCCTCGTGGTACTTCGGGAAAAACCCGGCCCTCCGGGCCGGCGCTGAACGAGCATTTTGCTGAATGTCGTGGTTTTTTGAGAGCCTAGTTCTTCATCGCTTCCACACCGCCCATGATCTCCGACAACTCCGTCGTGATCTGGCTCTGGCGGGCCCGGTTGTATTGCATCGTCAGGGTCTTGACCATCTTGTCGGCGTTGTCGGTGGCACTTTTCATGGCGATCATGCGGGCGACGTTTTCGCTCGTCGTCGCATCCAGGAAGCACTGGAACAATGCGGTCTTCACCGTCTGCGGCAACAATTCATCGAGCAGTTGCTTGGCATCGGGGTAAAAATCGTAGGTGGTTTTGACGTCTGAATATGCCGTTCCGCCGGCCACTTTGGGCTGGGGCGATTCACTCTTCCCGCCCACGCCTGCCAACGGCAACAGGGTCATCACTTCCGGCTTCTGCTGGCCGGCGCTGATGAAATTCGTGTAGGCAATGTAGACGGCATCGTACTTGGCATCGACGAATTCCTTCATGAAGAATTCGGCGACGCGCTCGACGTCCACGAACTTCGGCATGTCGCCGAACTGATCGTACTTCGCCGCGATCGGCCGTTTTTGATAGTTGAAATACCCGATCCCTTTTTTGCCGGAGACGTACAGATCGATCGCCTTGCCGGCGGTCTCCTGCTGGCGGATAAAGGCGGTGGAGGCGCGGAGCACGCTGCCGTTGTACGCCCCGGCGAGCCCGCGATTGCTGGTGATGACCACCAGCGCGATGCGATTGGTTCGATCCGCGTCCGTCGATTGACGCAACAGCGGGTGTTTCACATCCCCCACGCTCGCGGCCAGTTCGGATACCAACTCCCGAACTTTCCTGGTGTACGGTTTGGTTCCGACCGCCCGCTTGAGCGATTTCTGGAACTTCGCCGTCGCGATCATCTGCATGGTCTTGGTGATCTTGCGGATGTTCCGAACCGCCTTGCGGCGTTTGACGATTGCACGTGCCTTGGCCATAGCAATAGAGTGAAGGAAAAACCAAGGCTCTTGAAAAGCCCGATGGCAGGGCATTTGGCTTTTCTGTCCCTTCCCCCCTTGTACGCAAGTGGGTGAGGGTTCGGGCGAGGGGTTATTCTTTACGCTTGAAACAGGAATAATTTTCCGGGCTTCGTATAAAATCGCATGGACGTTATAACGGGATTCATCGCCTATACTGATAAGATCATCAAACTTGACAAGGAGTTTTTATGTCACAATTTCAGAGTCCATACGGCATGAATCGTTCGACCCCCTGGGAAACCGCAGGCACTTCCAACCCAGCGATCGTGCGATTCTTTAATTCGGTCTACGCCTGGATGTCGGTCGGGCTGGCCGTCACGGCGCTTGTCGCCTGGTTCGTTGCGCAATCCCCTCAACTCATGCAGACGTTTTTGCACAGTTGGGTGATTCTATTGGTCGTCGAGCTGGGACTGGTCATGGTGATCAGCAGTGCCATCAACCGAATCAGCGCCAACGTCGCGACATTGCTTTTTGTGCTTTACGCAGCGATCAACGGGCTGACGCTATCGGTCATTTTTCTGATTTACGCCCATTCGACCCTCACCAGCGCCTTTATCGTGAGCGCCGGCACGTTCGGCG
>JANXVV010000484.1 GCA_025351525.1 Humisphaera sp.
CTTTGAAGACAGCTATGGGCTGGCGATCAGTGCCGCGAAGATCAAAGAATTTCTTGAGAAGAATAAAGTCGTCGCGACCAGTGGCACCCACCCTGGATACGGAAGTTATTGTGGCCCTGTTCCTTAACGTGCGCAACGCCCCTCTACTTGTCGTGCGTCGCGATGATGCAGACCGTCGCCGGTTTCATTTTCGCAGCCACTTCTTCCGCCGTCAGCGGTGCTTTTTCGTTTTGACCGGTGGTCACGACGACTTTATTCTTCTCAAGAAATTCTTTGATCTTCGCGGCACTGATCGCCAGCCCATAGCTGTCTTCAAAGTTAGCCGTCCGGGTTTTCATGGTGATGATCCCGATCACGCGCCCGTATTTGTCCGACAGCGGGCCGCCGCTGTTGCCGGGGTTCACCTTGGCGTCGATGACGACATGGCGATTCGTGAGGATCAAACCGTCGTCATTGATGATGAACCCGCTGCCGGAAAAAACCCTGGCGGAGGCGGAATGTTTTTTACCATCGGAGGGAATCTCCGGGTCCATGCCGGCGGATTCCTCTTTGAAGGGATTGAGCATCCGGTGGTCGCCGTGGAAATCCCCGTCCATCGACAGGCCATGCCTGCTGGTCAGCAATCGGGCCGAGGCGAGCGCCGGCCTCACCTTCGGGTTGTACTGCATTTCTTTGGGCGACAGTCCCAGCGACATCACCAGATTATGGACGGCGTTTTCGCTGCCTTCGACCTCGACCGCCTCCGCCCGCCGTTTCACAGCCGAGGGCGTTAGATGATGGCCTTCAGGCCACGGCTATCATTTCAATTTTTTATCCGGAGCCTCTTCCTTTTTAAGATACCCCTCCAGCGGATGGAGAGGTAATTCATTCAACCCCCGCACAACCGCCTCGGCACTATACTTCGCCCCCTCCATCGAAGTGTGCGTCCGCTTGTCGGCAAAGAACGCTTCCACCTTTTCCGCGCCGAGTTTTTCATAGCCGATGGCGATGATTTCATTGAGATCGATGAACTGAACTCCCGACGTCTGGGCCGCGTCGGCGGTCCACTTCACGAACGTCTCCTGTTCATGGCGAACGACTTTTCCGTCCTTCCAATCCTGATGGGGGACCATCGAGCAGAGAATGACGGTCGCGCCTTTGGCCTTGCCCTCCACCGCATATTTCCGCATATACCAGCCGAAGGTATGCACGGCTTCCTTTGAGCCATCCGGGCGGGCGACCTCGGCGGTTTCCTCGCCGTTTCCGTGCAGGGAGGGACGGCCTTTGGCCTTCGGATCATCGTACTTTCCGGCGTCATTGTGACCGAATTGAATCAACAGGAAGTCGCCCGGTTTGAGTTCTGAGAGCACGCGCTCCCACTTCCCCTCGGTCTGAAACGTGCGACTGCTCCTTCCCCCGATGGCGCGGTTGACGACATTGATTTTGCCGGAGTCGAAAAACGCGCCGATCTCCTGACCCCAGCCGCGCATCGGGGCGTCACTTTTCAAGGTCGAATCGCCCACGAGGAAAAGGGTCGGGATGTGGGGGAGCGCGGCTTTGTCGGCGGCGAATTTGGAATCGTCGACGACGGGGCGGTGATCGTCCGCCGTGAGAAGGGAACAGGGGCAGAGGGCGAAGGCGATGAGGAGGAATCGAATGAAGTGGAAGGGTGTCGGGATTGTCATGGCGCGAAGTGTACAGGAGAAGCGGTTGCGAGCCTCATACAAAGCCAGGTGCGTGACACTTTCGGCGGCTTTACCGTGGCATGGGCTACCGGCCCATGGCCGTGGCACTCCATGGCGTTGACCGGTACTCCGGTCAACTCAGCACTAGCGCAGCGATCTTTCTCGATCGAGCAGCGAAGGAACGCTGCGCTCTTGTTTAAGTCGACCGGAGTACCGATCGACATCGCGGCGTACCGCAAACATGGGCAGGATGCCCATGGCACGAAAATGCAATCGCTTAAGGTGTCATGCTTTCGTCAATTCCATCACCACGATTTCCGGTGGCACCCCGAAGCGGATCGGCAGGCCGGAGAGGCCGATCCCGCGCGAGATGAAGACCGGGCATCCGGGGCCCTGCACCAGGCCCGACGCGTATTTTTGACCGTAGCGGGAGGGCAGGATGGGCGTGCCGATGCCGGGGATCCGGACTTGCCCGCCGTGCGTGTGACCGCTGATCATCAGGTCGACGCGATGGTGACCGGCGAGGAATTTCGGGTCTTCCGCGCAGTCGGGGTTGTGCGCCAACAGCAGCCGAGGCATGTTCGCGGGAAGCCCGGTCAGCGCGGCATCGTAATTGGGAATGTCTTCCCATAGGTCGCCCACCCCGGCCAGGCACAATCCTTCAGCCGCCTCCGGGACAAGCGAACGACCGCGCGTGAGGATGACCCGCGCGTTGTCAATCAACGGCAAACCGTAACGGGCAAAAGCGCTCTTCATCGGCCGCCCGCGATCCCACCAGTCGTGGTTGCCCAGCACGCCGACAATACCGATCTTCGCCTTTAACTCCGACAGCGCGGCGATGGCGGGATCGATATAGCCGGCGGATTCGTAAACGTAATCCCCCGTCAGCAAAATCACATCCGGCTCCAGCGCATTGGTGCGGCGGACGACCTCTCGCACCCGCTCCAGACTCAACCACGGCCCGTGATGAACATCGCTGACCTGCGCCAACCGCAACCCCTCCAGTTCCGGCGGAAGATCGCGGATGGGAAACGTCCGCCGAGTGATGCGAATCTGCCCGGGCTCGAGCAAAAGCGAATATCCGAACCCGCTGCCCAGCACCCCCCCGGCAGCCAAATCCGCGCCCCTGCGAAAAAACTGGCGACGGGACAGAGGAGAGGCTTGAGGACTGAGGATTGGGGACTGAGTGGAAGAAGTGAACGCCAGTCCTGCTCTTTCCCCTCTCAGTCCTGAGTCCTCAGTCCTCAGTCCTTCATCGCCTCCCCTGAATTTCGAGACGACGCACAAGCCGGAGGCGTAGAGGACGAAATTGCAGCCGAGCGCGATCCACCATTGGAGGCCTATGACGTGTTCGCAGGCTCGTTGATAGATCAGCCCGGAAACCGCCGACCCGGGGAATCCCAGCACATACCCCAGCGCATTACACGCGGCCAGCGGTGACTGCATCCACCCTCGCGCATGAAGTGGCTCGGCGATAAATCGAACCGCGAGGAGGTAACCGGCGATGCAGGCGCTGACCCATAAGGCCCGCCGCAGGCGAGAGGCGAAGGAAGCTTTTGATTCGTGCAACTCGAACGTCCATTTCTGCCGGGCACGGCTATATAGATAGTCTGTCGACACGATTGGCCCAATCGTTCACAACGGGGGATTATCGGACGCTGATTCGTTCAAGAATTCGCTTTTCTCTTGCATCCCCCGTTGAACCCCTGATATTATTGCTGCGTACCGAAGTTTGCAGTTCCATTGTCCGGGTTAAGCCTATGAAGCGAAAAAACGTCCCATCGACCACTGCGCAACCCCTTTCAGCGAGACGAAAAAGTAATCCTTGCACATCGTGCGGCCTGCCCACACTTGAGGCGTTGGAGTGTCGCCGACTGCTCAGCGGTACGTGGACGCCATTGGTCCACGGCGCACCGAACGGTCTGGGCACGATGATGTTGCTGCCGGATGGAACGGTAATGGCTCCGATCGGTGGCACCACCGCCGCCTGGGCTAAGTTGACGCCGGATTCAACCGGAAGCTATATCAATGGCACCTGGACCACGTTGGCTTCGGGTCGCGACACCCGCTTGTATGATGCATCACAGGTTTTGAAAGATGGTCGGGTTTTTGTCGCCGGTGGAGAATACGGCACGGGCGGGTCGACGGGTGAAGTCTACAATCCGCTGACCAACACCTGGACCGCCCTGCCCGCTCAACCCTACGGTCGATTCTCGGACTCCGGTTCCATGTTGCTTCCCGATGGCAGAGTGCTGATCTCTCCCGTTTCGCCAAGCCCCGGCGGGTACACGACGATTTTCAATCCCGTCACCAACACCTGGTCGCAGGGGCCCAAGCTCTTTCGCGGGAACAGTACGGACGAACAGAGCTTTGTGAAGTTGCCGGATGACAGCATCCTGACGATCGACGGCAACACCACCTCCGAACGCTACATTCCCGCGTCAAACTCCTGGATTGACGATGCGGCAGTCCCCGTCGCCATGTTCGACGGGCTGGGCGAAATCGGAGCGGGGATTCGGCTGATCGACGGCACGGTTTTTTTTCTCGGCGGAACCGGGCATACCGCACGCTATACACCCTCCGGCACCACCGCGCCGGGAAGTTGGGCCGCCGGTCCCGACATCCCCGGTGGCCTGGGGACGGACGATGCCCCGGCCGCCATGCTGCCCGATGGGAAGATTCTATTCGTGGCCGGTCCCAGTGGAACATATAACGGCCCCACTACTTTCTTTATCTATGACCCAGACGCGCTGCCGGCCAATGCGTTCACGTCGGTGGCGGGCGCACCCAGTATCGGCAATCCTCAATACACAAGCCGCATGTTGGTGCTCCCGGATGGGACGGTTCTGTATACCGATGGTAATTCAACCCCCTACGTTTATAACGAGGGTGTGCCCACCCGGTCTGAACTGATCCCCGTTCTGACCAGCTTTTCCCCGAACGCCAACGGCTCGATCACGCTGACCGGCACGGGCATCAACGGCATCAGTTCCGGTGCCGCGTATGGCGACGATGCCCAGATGGACAGCAACTACCCCATTGTCCGTCTGACCTCCACCGGCGGGTCAGTCTACTACGCGCGAAGCTACAACTGGAGCAGTACCGGCGTTGCCACCGGTGCGACGCCGCAGACGGTGACCTTTACCCTGCCGTTGGGCATTCCCGCCGCCACGTATTCGTTGAGCGTCATCGCCAACGGGGCTGTTTCGGCACCGTTGAGCATCACTGTCTCGACGACCGCCGGCAACCTTGCCCCCACCGTTGCCACGACAGCGGCGGCGGTCTCTCCGGTCAGCACGGTCAGCACCAATCTCACCGTTCTCGGCGCCGACGATGCCGGTGAATCCAATCTGACCTATACCTGGACGACCACCGCTTCCCCCTTCGGATCGCAGTTGCCTTCGTTTTCCGGTAACGGCGATAATACCGCAAAAAGCGTCACGGCCAATTTTCATCAAGCCGGCAACTACACGTTTAAAGTGTTCATCACCGATGCAGGCGGATTATCCACCACCAGCACGGTGTCGGTGACCGTCACACAAACCATTAGCGGCATCACCATCTCGCCGGTGAAGCAAACGCTTGTCGCGGGCGCATCTCAGCAGTACACGGCTCAGACACAAGACCAGTTTGGCCTCGTGATGTCAGGATCGTACACCTGGGCCGTCACCTCCGGGGGCGGCACGATCACGACCGCCGGGAAATACACTGCACCTCCTGCCGGGACGCTGGCAACCGTAAAGGTTTCCAACGGCGCATTCTCAGCCGTCGCAACCGTCGGTGTGGTCAGTGCCCCGTGGATCTCGAAGGACATTGGTTCACCCGCGCTCACCGGGCTGGCGTATGACAATGGCGGCACCTTTAATGTCTCGGGCGCGGGCAGCGATATCTTCGGAACGACGGACGAGTTCCGCTATGTCTACCGCAATCTCACGGGCGATGGCGCGATTACCGCTCGCGTTGCCTCCCAACAAAATACCGATCCCTGGGCCAAGAGCGGTGTGATGATTCGCAATTCGCTCTCGGCGGCAGATGCCATGGCGTTCATGGCCGTCACTCCGGGCAACGGCACCACCTTCCAGTACCGCACCGCCAGCAGTGCTTCCGCTGTTTCCGCCGGCAATACCGCAGGGTTGAACGCCCCGTATTGGGTTCGACTGGTCCGGGTGGGCGATCTGCTCACCGGCTATCGCTCGTCCAACGGCTCCACCTGGATCCCTCAAGGGTCGGTCAACATCACGATGGGAACGACGGTCTACATCGGTTTGGAGGTGAGCAGTCACAAGACCGGCGCGTTGAATACCAGCACGTTCGACAACGTCACCGTCAGTCAACCCACGGTGGCGATTGCCGCCGGTGCAACGCCCGCTGCGGTGACGACAACCTCCACCGCGCTGTCGGTGCTGGGGGCTGATCTGGCCGGTGAATCGGCACTGACTTACACGTGGGCCGCCACGACCCTTCCAGCGGGAGCGGCGGCTCCCCTCTTCAGTGCGAACGGCACCAACGCCTCCAAAAACGTCAACGCCACTTTCAGCCAATCCGGTGCCTATACCTTCACGTGTACGCTGAACGATGGGATTCTTTCCACCAGTAGTGCTGTGACCGTCAACGTCAATTCGACCTTGACCACCGTGGCGGTCAGCCCGAGCGCCACAACGGTTCGGGTCGGTGGAACGGCGTCATTTTCCGCCAGCGGATTCGATCAATTTGGCGCGGCGCTGGCCGTTCAGCCCGTTTTTAACTGGGCCGTCACGGGGGCTGGGAACGCGATAGACACCGCCGGCAATTTCACAGCCGGCGGCGTGGGTGGATCGTTCAACGTCACCGCTACCAGCGGTGCCGTCGTCGGCAATGCCACCGCCATTGTACTTCAGGGTTCCGTCGTCAACCGCGCCATCTTCTACAACAACAGCTTTTTCGACGGCACCGATGCCGCCGCCAACGCCTTGGACGACAACGCCATCGCCCCGGATAAATCCGCACTGCTGCCCGGCCAGATCACCACCTTCGCCAACTACACCAGCTACGACAAAGGCATCAACGGCATCATGGTTGACGTCGCCAACCTCCCCGCTGGGCCGGTGACGGCTGCGGATTTTGGTTT
>JANXVV010000494.1 GCA_025351525.1 Humisphaera sp.
ACCGCAGAGCCCGACAAAATCATCGCCCCCGCCAGAAGCAGCAACAGAAAAATCGGGATGGCCAGGAGTCTAAGCATGAGGTGGAGGTCGCAGGACGCCTACGCATTGGTTTAAGAAAGGATCCGCAACGACCTCCTCGTCTTGGTTGGGTGCCACGGGTCGCGGCACTCCGAAACCTGTGGCTTCGCTTGCCAAAAGACACAGGTCTCGGAGTACCGCGACCTGTGGCACCTCATACTCAAAAAACTTCATCCTCGGGATACGCAGAGTTGATTGACGATATAAACCGGCGTAAACGCCGGGCTATATGAAAAAACTTATGCCCCTTCCAACTTCTCCTGCGCTTCGGGCTTACGAATGTAAATCGGCGTCAGAAGATCCGGATCGGCGAACTCCCCGCGTGCCGCCATCGCCGATCCGACTTCAAACACCGCCGCCGCGCGAGCACTCCAACATTCCGGCGGTGTGATGATTACGCCCGAATCACTCGGCACAAACTTCTCATGAAACGGAATTCCCTCGCCCAGCAGATACACTGGCCGGGGCGACCGCTCGATCATCGCCGCCACCGTATCCAGATGCGCCGGTTCGCGCTCCGCCCAACCCTCCGCCATCCGCTCGAAGCGGGCGGTGAAAATCTGATCCCGCTTGGCATCCAGCACGATCACAAGATGCGTCGCCTCCGCCGGGGCATTTTCGGCAAGCGCCCGAACCGTCGGCACCGCCACCAGTTTCACCCCCGTCGCAAACGCCATCGTCTTCGCCAAGGTGATGCCAATCCGCAGCCCCGTGAACGATCCCGGCCCGGCGGAAACGTAAAGATGTTCCAAATCTTTTGGAGACCATCCTTGCGAACGACAGAGGCGATCAACGATCGGAATAATCTCGGCGGCGTGCTTCAAGCCATGCGGAAAAACTTCCTGCGCAACCACCAGGCCGCCCGCCGCCAGAGCGATTGACCCCGCCCTTCCGCTGGTTTCTATGGCTAAAAGCATGTGTGGGAAAGCGACTGCGTCAGCCGTAGCATGGGCTACCAGCCCATGATTTCCTGGAATCAAATCGGAGGACATGGGCTGGTAGCCCATGCTACGAATTCCGCAGATTTTACTCGATGGTCACTGCGGATCAAACGTCTGTTTCGATTCACCCCCGAGCACCAGTCCCGCCGCCAGCAGTAGCAGTCCGAGGCCGGTTAGATACAGCCGCAGATGCGAGTTGCGAATCACCGCCGATAGCGCCCCGCCCAGCGGTTGATACGGCGGGATCGGATTCGGCGGTGGAAGGGTCACGAGTTGAAACGGCGACATTTCCTCTTTTCCCCCGCCGGGCAGATCGAGGATCGTCGTGCCCTTCCGGATAAACTTCATCTGCCGTTGCGCCAGTCGCTCAGCCAGCGTCGGATCGTTCGATATCTTCTTTAAAAATTCACCGTTGACCTGCACCTGCTCCTGCAACTGCACCAAATCGGTTTTCAACTTTTCCTTCTGCCAGGCGAGCTGATGATTCTCCTCTGCCAGCGGAAGCAGCAGGCAAATCGCGATGATCCCGACTCCTGCACATAGGAATGAGATCATCCATCCGCCCCGTTCCGGTTGTTCCTCTGTTTCATCGGGCGGAGTTTCGCCTGGGGATGCGATTTCTTCAGAGTCGTTTGGAATAGAGGTATTGACGGGAGCAGCGGCAGCAGAAGCTGCCACCGCCTGAATGGGTGCAGTCTCGTCTTTCGGGGGTTCGATGCCGGCCCAGACATCGGTATCGGAACTGTCGGGTGCGCGAGCGAGCGACATTTCATCGTCATCCGCCGGATCGAGTGGAATATCAAACAACGCCGTCGCGGAGCGCGCGGCGTCGTTCATCATTTCGTGTCCGCGCCAATTGGGTTCCATCTGAAACCTCATCTTCGCACGGGCAGATGCACGGACCGGGGCGCGGGTGATTGCTCACGCCGCGCCCCGCTCCTTCCCTGTCGTGCATTATTTTCGCCAGAGCTTCCCGCCGTATTCGGCCCGGTCGCCCAGTTGTTCTTCGATGCGGATCAACTGATTGTACTTCGCCACCCGGTCGCTGCGGGCCGGCGCGCCGGTCTTGATCTGACCGCAGTTCGTCGCCACCGCGATATCGGCGATCGTGCTGTCTTCGGTCTCACCGCTGCGATGGCTCAACACCGCCGAGTAACCGTTCCGCTGCGCCAGATTCACCGCCGCGAAAGTCTCGCTGAGCGTGCCGATCTGATTGACCTTCACCAGGATGCTGTTGGCGGTCTGCGTGCTGATGCCTTTCTCCAGGAACTTCACGTTCGTCACGAACAGATCGTCGCCGACCAACTGCGTCTTCTTACCCACGCGATCGGTCAACAGCTTCCAACCCGTCCAGTCATTTTCCGCCAAACCGTCCTCCAGCGAACGGATCGGATATTTCTCGATCCACTTCGCCCAATACTCGACCATCTCTTCCGGCTTCAGAATCTTGTCAGGGTTGCTCTTGAAAAATTTGTAGCCCTTCTTCTCATTGTCCCACAATTCGCTCGCGGCGGGATCGAGCGCGACGAACACCTGCTTGCCGAATTCATACCCGGCGGCGGTGACGGCTTCACCGATCACCTTCAACGCATCTTCGTTGTCTTTCAGATTCGGCGCGAAACCACCCTCATCCCCCACCGCCGTGCTAAGGCCCGCTTTATGCAGCACCTTTTTCAGCGAATGATAAATTTCCACGCCCGCCCGCAAGGCCTCGCTGAAGGTGTCAAATCCCCAGGGCTGAATCATGAATTCCTGAAAATCGACATTGTTGTCGGCGTGCTTGCCGCCGTTGAGAATGTTCATCATCGGCACCGGCAGCACGCGCGCAGCCGACCCACCCAGATAGCGATATAAGGGCAAACCCGAAGCCTCCGCTGCGGCCTTGGCGACAGCCATGCTGACCCCAAGAATCGCGTTCGCGCCGAGCTTCGATTTATTCGGCGTGCCATCCAGTTCGATCATCAGATGATCGATCGCCTCCTGCTCGCGCGGATCGAGGCCGACGATTTCCTGAGCAATGATGTCGTTGACATTGTCAACCGCTTTCATCACCCCTTTGCCCAGATACTTTTTCTTGTCGTCATCGCGAAGCTCGCAGGCCTCATGCTCACCCGTGCTGGCCCCGGAAGGCACCGCCGCCCGGCCCAGTGTGCCGTCTTCGAGTATGACGTCCACCTCGACCGTCGGGTTGCCGCGCGAGTCGAGAATCTGACGAGCCTGGATGTATTCGATGCTGAAACTCATGTCGTATCCTTTGGTTATCGGACGAAGTCGAAGAAAACTTGAATGAACTTGAAAGTCCATCGCAGCCAGCAAAAGACCCTGCCGGCCATGGGAAACCGGGCAGTGTAAGTGCGAGCGGAATCGTGTCAAACGCGGGTAGAAAATCTTACCGAACTAG
>JANXVV010000513.1 GCA_025351525.1 Humisphaera sp.
CGACCTGTGGCACCCACACCATTAGCATGGGAGGAGTACTACAACACTCACACCGCAATCCAGGGTCGCTCGACGCTTCGCCGTAAAATCATGGCGGCCAGGATCGCCGTCGGCAGCGCCACCACCGGCAGCAGCAGGCTGGAGAGCGCCGGATTTGTGGGCATTGCCGTGCGGAGCAGATGCCCGCCCAGGGTGATGAGGGGCAGATGAACGAGATAGAGGCTGTAGGAAATATCCCCGAGAAAAATCGCCAACCGGCATTCGAGATAGCGAACCAAAACCGGACGGCGATTCTCTCGCGCGTGGAGGGCGGCCCAGGCAATGAAGTGGGCGGCGCAGAGCCCGGTGAGCAGATCGCCGGGAATCGTCCAAGCAGGCCGATTGCGAATTTGAAAGGCAATCCCCAGCAGCGCAGCCATTGAAAAGGCGGCATGGCGACGGGCGGCGCGGAATGATCTTGTGCCAGGCTCCGCGACCGGTGGACGATAGACCAACGCGGCGGTCATCCCCATCGCAAAAAGCCCGAGATACCACGGGCAGACCCACCCGAGATGTCGTCCGAATGTCAGATGGATGGCGATGCCGAGCGCGGAGGCAAGGAGGGTGGTGACGATCCCGCCGCAATGCCGGAAAAGCGGTAAAAGCAGCACCGGGAACAGCAGATAGATTTGCGATTCGGTGGCGACGCTCCACATCGGGGGAACGATTTTGTAGCACCAGGCCGGACTGAGATTATGGAACAATCCGAGGTGCGACAAAATCGCGCCCGATCGAAGTGAGAAGTTCCAGGCGGCGGGATCGCTTTCGCGAAACGCCGGCCATATCGCGGCCAGAAGTAGCGAGCCGCAAAGGACGACATAGTACGCCGGGAGAATCCGCCGCGCCCGCCGCGACAGGTATCGGCGCCATCCCCCTTCGATGCGAAGGCCCGGCGACATCGCCACCGGAAGCATCAGCGAGAACCCGGAGACGACGATGAACACCCCGACCGCGTAATGGCCCAGTTGAAGCCAGCGCGTGGCGACTTCAAAGGTTCCGGTGAACCCGTGTTGAACCAGTTCGGAGTGGACGTGATGGAACACCACATACAGCGCGGTGATCCCTCGTAGTCCGTCCAGAAAAATCAATCGCGGACGGCGAGTGGAAACGAGGATGGGCGATGATGCGATAACGAAGTTGCAGCCCTTCTGGGTTTGGTCCGTCAAACGTTAATCCACGATCAGAGAGACGCCATCCATCTCACTTGGTTTTTCCAATCCCATCATCTGAATGAGTGTCGGCGCGACATCGGCCAATCGTCCGCCGTCCCTCAGTTTTTTGCCGCGGAATTGCTCGTCCATGACGATCAGCTCCACCGGATAGGTGGTATGGCTGGTGTGCGGCCCGCCGGTTTCCGGGTCGATCATCTGCTCGCAGTTGCCGTGATCGGCGGTGACGATCGCCGCTCCGCCCCGCCGGCTAAGGGCGTCCAGAACCCGCCCGCAACAGATGTCGACGTGCTCGACCGCCTTCACCGCCGCCGCCAGAACGCCGGTGTGACCCACCATGTCGCCGTTCGCAAAGTTCACGACGATCAGATCGTGCGAACCGGCATCAATCCGCTTCACGACTTCATCGCACACGGCATAGGCGCTCATCTCCGGCAGTTGGTCGTAGGTGCTCACCTTCGCGGAGGGGATGGTCAATTGCTCTTCACCTGGGAACGGATCTTTGCGGTAGTCATTAAAGAAAAAGGTCACGTGCGGGGCCTTCTCGGTTTCGGCGCAGCGGAACTGTTTCAAACCCAGGTTTGACGCGAATTCACCGAGGATGTTCTCCATCTTCGGGGCCTTCGGATAAGCCACATGCACCGGCAAGCCCTGCTCGTAGGCGGTCATGGTGGTGTAATGAAGCGCGAGTTTGGGACCGCGATCGAAGCCGTCGAAATCGGACAGGACGAAGGCTTTGGTCAGTTCGCGCGGTCGATCGCCGCGATAGTTGTAGAAGAGTACCGAGTCGCCATCCTTCACGACCGCCAGCGGTTTATCGTCGGGGCCGGTGATGACGGATGGGGTGACGAACTCATCGCCGCTCATGTTCGGTTCGGTGGGATGATCGTAGTAGTTTTGGATTGCTTTCGTGGCCGAGTCGAACTTCGGACCCTGCCCGAAGGCGATCGCGCGATACGCCTTCTCCACGCGCGGCCAGCGGTTGTCGCGATCCATCGCATAGTATCGCCCGCTCACGGTCGCCACCTGCCCGATGCCCAGTTCCTTCATCTTCGCTTCCACCGCCGCGACATATTTCAGACCGTAGCTCGGGGCGGAATCGCGGCCATCGGTGAAGGCGTGCAGGAAGACCCGCTTCAAACCGCGACGACGGCAAAGTTCGAGGCAGCCGTAGAGGTGATCGAGCAATCCATGCACGCCCGCATCGCTGACGATGCCGAAAATGTGCAGGTTCGTTCCCTTCTCCAAGGCATTCGACACGACGGCGTTCAATTCGACGTTATCGTAAAACTCGCCACTCAAAATCTGCTTGCTCACCCGCACCGATTCCTGATTCACGATACGGCCCGCGCCGATGTTCTGATGCCCCACTTCGCTGTTGCCCATCGTTCCATCCGGCAACCCCACATCGAACCCGCTCGTGTGAATGAGGGTGTTGGGATATTCCGCGAGCAGTTTGTCGGCCACCGGATGCCGGGCCAGGTACACCGCGTTGGCGTTGTTCCATTTGGGAAACGGATTTTTTCCCCAGCCATCGCGAATGATCAGAACCACGGGAGTTTTGGAGAGGTGAGCCATGAAATCCTTTCGTGAAAAGTCGGACGCGCAGCATGATACGCGCGGGTCCACGCGTCACAAGGGATGCAAAATCGGCGATGCGCGAACGGCTGTCGCGAATAAAAATCGTCTGCGCGAAAGTTTTTTTTCATCTCGCGCGTGCGTGAAAATAAATCGTCGCGCGAAGCGCGCCGATGCGATGCGGCCCGCAGAATTACAGTCTTCTCCGCGAGATTGCCGCCCGATCGCGCGGGCGATGAATGAACAATTCTCGAACGATGTCGGTGGAAAAAATCGCGGGAGTCGCAAAAAAATCGTTGACTCTGTTTTTCCACACCTTTACATTTACGAAACAAGAAAGGAGGTGACGTACCATGGCAGCCAAAAAAGCCGCTAAGAAAGCCACAAAGAAGACGACTAAGAAGACCACCAAGAAGAAGTAACTCGTCCTTACTTCGATCGCCGAATGCGTGGAGATATCCGTTCGGCATGCTGCTGGTCAATTTCAAAGTCACCTTACCGTTTTGGGCTCTGGCTCCAAAAATCACGGGCCCCGAAACACCAAAGAAACCTTCCTCGCCACGGCGGAAGGTTTCTTTTTTTATGGAAGGCCGTTGCCCGGGGTGAGTTGCCAGTGGCCGGTAAAAGGCGAAAATAGTCTGTGCTTCACTGGCAACTGGCAACCGGGTGCTTTGAATGAGGTGGCATGGGCGTGTCGCCCCTGCATTTCTTCGGCCAAAAAGCATGGGCGAGACGCCCATGCCACCCGTTTTTCAAAAGACCCAACTCACAACCGGCAACTTCGTATGCGAACCATCGCCCTGATGAACCAAAAAGGCGGCGTCGGTAAAACGACCACGACCGTCAACCTCGGTGCCGCCCTGGCCGAACTGGGCTTCACCGTCTGCCTGATCGACCTGGACCCGCAGGCGCACCTGACCCTCAACTACGGCTTCGAACCCACGCCCGACACCATCTCGCTGTACAATGTCCTGATCGAAGAGCGCAGCTTTCTGGAAGCGATCCACAGGATCGACGACCGCATCTCGCTCGTCCCCAGCTCGATCGATCTGGCCGGGGCGGAGATCGAATTGGTCAGCCTCATGGGGCGCGAATCGATCCTGAAAAAGCGGATCGAATCCAGCGGCTGCGATTTCGACTTCATCCTGCTCGACTGCCCTCCCTCGCTCGGCCTGCTCACCATCAACGCGCTCGCGGCGGCGGGCGAAGTCATCATCCCCATGCTGCCCCATTTCCTCGCGCTGCAGGGCGTCGGCAAACTGCTCGAAACGGTCGCGCTTGTCTGCAAGCGTATGAACCCCGCCCTGAAAGTCAGCGGGATCGTGCTGACGATGTTCGACTCGCAGACCAAACTTTCCGGCGAGATCATGAAGGATTTGCAGGGGTTCGTGCTGGCGGCGAAGGATCAGAACGTGCCGTGGTCGGGCGCGGTGATTTTCAAGAGCAAGATCCGCCGCAATATCAAGTTGGCCGAGAGCCCGAGCTTCGGAGAACACATCATCAAGTACGAACCGACGAGCAACGGCGCGATGGACTACCGCGCCCTGGCCGCCGAGGTCGCCGCGATGGAATTTCCCGAACCCCCCACTGCGAAAAATCTCCAGGCCGGGGTGGAGCGATGAGCCGCAGCGAACTGCGCAGCCCCGGATCGCCCGACCGGATCGATTCAGAATCCGGGGCCGCGCCATTCGTCGCACTCCTCGCTCCGCCCCCGCTTGGAGCGGGGGATTGAAAAGGACCCCATGGAAAACAAAAACGTCTATGCCCCCTGGCGCATGGAATACATCCGCACCCTCGAAAAACCGGACGGCGACGCCTGCTTTCTCTGCCTCGCCGCCGCCGCGATGACGGAGGAGGAGAAGCGCCATCGCCTCGTCCTCTGGACCACCGAG
>JANXVV010000542.1 GCA_025351525.1 Humisphaera sp.
GCCGCCACGAAGCTCGCGCGCGACATTCCCGGCTCCAAAAAAACCCGTCCGCTGCAAGTGGGCGATGTGATGGAAGTCAACGATCACCGCGCCACCGTCGTGGGCATCTGCGAAGTGGCCCGCACCTTCCAATCCCAGCCGGTGGTCTACACAACCTATTCACGCGCCACCACCTTCGCCCCGCACGAACGGCGGCTGCTCAGTTTCGTGCTGGTTAAAGCGAAACCCGGCACGGATCTGCCGGCACTTTGCAAAACCATCGAAGCGAAAACGGGGCTGGCCGCTTATACCCAGGCGGGGTTTATAAAGCTCACCTACGATTATTACTTCCAGCACACCGGCATCCCGATCAATTTCTTCATCGCCATCGCGCTCGGTTTCGTCGTCGGCACGGCCATCGCCGGGCAAACCTTTTACAACTTCACGCTCGACAATCTTCGCCATTTCGGCGCGCTCAAAGCAATGGGCGCCTCGAACGCCATGCTGCTGCGAATGATCCTCCTTCAATCCATGCTCGTCGGAATCATTGGCTACGGAATCGGTGTCGGGCTGGCGTCGACCTTCGGCTTCCTGAGCGCCAAGACTGAACTGGCCTTCAAAATGCCCTGGCAACTGCTCGTCGGCACCGGTGCGGCGGTGGTGGTGATCTGCATGCTCTCCGCGCTGCTCAGCATCATCAAAGTCATGCGTCTCGAACCGGCGATTGTGTTTAAGGGATGAAGAAGTTGTTAGTGGAAGTAGTGGTTAGTGGATAGTAAAGACGAATGCATTGCATTTACTTTCCACTATCCACTATCCACTAACAACTTCCTCACCGAACCATGAATTACATCGCCTTAAAAATGTTGATCGGCGACCGGATGAAATATCTCAGTCTCATCGCCGGGCTTTCGTTTGCCTCGCTGCTCATCACGCAGCAGGCTTCGATTTTTACGGGCTACTCGCTGCGCACGGGCTCCTGGTTGCGGGATACGGACGTGGCGGATTTGTGGGTGTTTGATGAGCAGGCGGAGTTTTCCGACGACTTTAAATTGATGCTCGACACGTCGTTGAATCGAGTGCGCGGCATACCCGGCGTGCAGTGGGCGCAGCCGATGTATAAGAATTTCGTCAACGTCATACTGCCCGATGGCACCTCCACCAACACGCGGATGGTCGGTCTGGATGCCACGACGCTGCTGGGCGGCCCACCGGAAATGGTCGAGGGTGAACTCCGCGATCTTCGCCGCGATCGCGCGGTGTTCATCAACGTCGCCGATGCCAGCGACAGCCTTAGCCTCAAGCGAAATCCCGGCGGCGCCCGACCGCTGCGCGTTGGTGATCGCATCAGCGTGAACGATCACGAAGCGATCGTGGCGGGAACGTATAAATGCACCAAGGAGTTTTTCTGGGAACCGGTCATCTATACGACCTTTAGCCGGGCCACGTTCATGGGACCGAAAGTACGGCGATCGCTCACCTACGTGCTGGTCAAAGCGCAACCCGGTTCCAACATCACCGAACTGGCCCGACGCATTCACGATAAAACCGGATTGGCCGCACTCACCCGCCCGCAGTTTGAATGGCAGACGATGCTCTGGATCATCCGCAAGACCGGCATTCTCGTGAATTTTGGGATCACGATCGCGCTCGGCGTGGTGATCGGGTTGCTGGCCGCCGGGCAGACGTTTTTCAACTTCATCCTCGACAACACCCGCCATTTCGCGGCTTTGAAGGCGATGGGCGCCAGCGGTTTGACACTCATGCGAATGGTGCTGGTTCAAGTGTCGTTCGTCGGACTGATCGGCTACGGAATTGGACTCGGCGGGGCCTGTTTAACCGGCCTCGCTTTTCAGCGCGTGGGGCTTGCCTTCATGATGCCGTGGCAAATCCCTCTGGTGGGGGCGGCGGCTATCGTGCTGTGCTGCTCTTTCGCGGGATTCATCAGCATGATTCGCGTGCTGCGCCTCGAACCGGCGATCGTTTTTAAATGAGGAATCGCTTTCATGGTCGCCACTGAACACAACATCGCCATTCGTTGCCGCAATGTCATCAAGACCTACGGCGAAGGTGGGTCGCAGGTGTTCGCCCTGCGGGGAATCGATCTGGACGTGAACGCCGGGCAACTGATGATGCTGGTCGGCCCATCCGGTTGTGGAAAGACGACGCTCATCAGTGTGATCGCCGGAATTCTCGATCAGAACTCCGGCGAATGCACGGTGTACGGCCAGAACTTAAACGCCATGAAGCAGCGCGACCGCACGCGGTTTCGCGGAACGACGATCGGATTTGTGTTTCAGGCGTTCAATCTTCTTCCGACGCTGACCGCCGCCGAAAATGCGGCGATTCCGCTGTTGATCAACGGCGCGAAGCGACGATTCGCGATGGACCGCGCCCGCGAAATGCTGGATCGCGTCGGGCTGGGCAACCGCTCCGAATCACTGCCGAGCCAGATGTCCGGCGGGCAGCAGCAGCGCGTGGCGATCGCCCGTGCGTTGATTCACGATCCCAAGTTGATCGTGTGCGATGAGCCGACCAGCGCCCTCGATCACGAGACCGGCCATAAGGTGATGGAGATGCTTCGCGAGGTGGCCTTGAGGGAAAATCGATCGCTGGTGATCGTGACGCACGACGCCCGCATTTTCAGCTTCGCCGACCGCATCGCCGAGATGGATGACGGCCGGGTAATTCGCGTCTCGGAAGGCAGCCGTGAGTTAGAGCCGATTTCGACTCAATAGATCCGGCTGCGCCGCTTGCGGCTTAGCCGTGTCGCGTCGTCGATGGACTGGACGGCTAAGCCGCAAGCGGCATCGATGGTGCCATTGACCTGATCACAACCCCCGTGGGAGTTTTTATGTTTCGCAAATTTTTTCTACCTCTATTGTCCATCGCCGGCGTGCTGTTCGCGATTTATTCGGTGATCACCAGCACGAAGACCACCCCCGCCGCGCCCCCGATTGTTCCCCCGTCGCAAAGCCCGTACAAAGCGCAGATCGCCGGCAGCGGGTTGGTGGAAGCCAACTCCGAGAACATTTCCGTCGGCACGCTGGTTTCCGGCGTGATCGCCGATGTGGCCGTGCGGGTGAATCAGGATGTCCAAAAAGGGGACGTGCTGTTTCGATTGGACGACCGCGATTTGCAGGCGCAAAAGAAGGTGGCGCAGGCGGCGTTGATGTCGGCGCAGCGAAAGCTCGACAAGTTGAAAGCCGCGCCGCGGACCGAGGAAATTCCCCCGGCGGAAGCGGCGATGGCGGCGGCGGATGCCATGTTCGGCGATGCCAAAAGCCAGTGGCAGCGGGCCGAGGATATGAAGGACAGCAAGGCGATCAGCCTGGAGGAATTGTCCCACCGCAAATATCTCATGATGCAAGCCGAGGCGGCGTACAAACAATCGGCGGCAACGCTGGCCCTTTTAAAAGCCGGTACCTGGGCTCCCGATCTTGAAGTATCCAAGGCCGATCTCGACAGCGCGGCCGCCAATCTTCAGGCGATCGACATCAACATCGAACGGCTTGTCATCCGCGCGCCGATCACCGGCAAAGTGCTTCAAAAAAATGTGCGCGTGGGTGAATTTGCCCAGGCCGGAAATTTTGGCGGAACCTCCTCGCCGTTGATGCTGCTGGGAAATGTCGAACCGCTCTACGTTCGAGTGGATGTGGATGAAAACGACGCCTGGCGGGTGGATGTCAAAAATCGACCGGTGGCCGAAGGCGTCGTGCGCGGTGACCCCACCGCCAAAGCCGCGCTGAAATTTGTGCGAATTGAGCCCTACGTCATTCCCAAAAAGTCGCTCACCGGCGACACTACCGAACGCGTCGATACGCGGGTGCTGCAAATCATCTACAGCCTGGAAGGCAGCGCGCTGCCGGTCTATCCGGGACAGCAGATGGACATCTTCATCGACGCCCCGCCGCCGAGCGGATCGACGACGAAGACCGTTGCGCGGGAATGATCGGGTTCGGATGTGTTGAATGAG
>JANXVV010000563.1 GCA_025351525.1 Humisphaera sp.
CATCACCGACACAGCCGATGAATCCAACTGAATTTTGTCGGCAGGCTCGGCGTCTCCGCGCGGTGCATGAGCATGATCCGGTCCGCATGCATCAGCAGCTCAGCCAACTGTCGGTCAATGTCCCGGCAGATCCCCATGGCGGTTACGATCCGAATGACCGGGTTTTGTTGGATCCCCGTCTTCGACCCGCGCGAGCCATTTCGTGGACATGGACCCAAACCGCGCGCCTCGGTAAATGCGGTGTCAGCCTGATCAGTAAGCTTGGCCGGGGATTGAGCATGGGGGCGCAAGATGCGCCGGCGACAGACTATGCGATGGCGGTGGAGGACGATCATCCTCAATATCGTCTGGAAGACCCCGATGAAGCGACCACGCCCGACAACGGTTTCCCCACTTCGTCCGATCGAACCTTCACCGCGTTGGTTGGCCGCACACTTCAGGCGCAGGGCCGCTCTCCGCTCCGCTATTCGCAACGGCTGGAGCTTTTAAAGGAAGCCGGCCGCCGGGGCGTGGGTCGATTTGAAGCAAACCTGATCATCGCCTCCGTGCAGCATAAATTGGGACTGACCACCGCCCTTCCCCCCGCTCGCCGTCCGCTGCGGCTGCCGGGCATCCTGGCATTCCTGTTCGTGCAGTCCATTATTATCTGGGGTCTGTGGCGCGTGCTGAAAACCTGAAAGGATGTTCGATGTGTCCTCACGATTGTCATTCTGAGAGCCTGTGAAAAATGGTGACATGGGCGTCTCGCCCGTGTTCTTGCATTTAAAATGCACGGGCGAGACGCCCATGCCACCATCAATCACAAATGCACCCGCCGCGTATACACCCACCACTCGATCATTAGCAACGGTAACGCCGCGCACGCCACAATCCACCACCACAATTCCATCCGCGATTTCCCCGACTGCTCCTCGGTCGCCACCCCGCCACCGGGCGGTTGGCTCACGGGGAGCAGATTGCTCTCCGAGCTATCCAGCAGATTCACCGCGATTTTATCGAACTGCGGGATCGGTGGATCCAGCGTGTACAGCCCCACCTTGTCCAGCGCCGGCAGCACCACATCGCCGGTCTCCGGAATTTTCACGATTCGCCGTCCCATCGGCCCGTCCAATTTCAATTCCTTCAACGGCGTCCCCTTTTCCGCCTCCACCTTCTGCAAATTGGTCCGGGGAATTTTGGGCGTCGCCCCCGGTGGAAAAGATTCGCGAACATCCATGTCCGTCCCCAGGGCCAGATATTGAAGCGCGTTGTTCATGAAGATCGGGAAACTCAGCCGTAAGGGCCAGTTGCTCTGCAGGAGATCGAACGTGCAAACCAGATGCGTACTCCGCCCCTCGCGATGCAGCAAAATCAGCGGCCCTTTGAATCCTTCCACAAGCGTTTCCGTCTCCAAAGGCACCTGCAACTTAATCGCCTCGCCGACGTACATTTTCCCCAGTTGCAGCCCGCGCAGAATCGGATGATCGCGCTTCCAGTCCAGCACCATCGTATCTTTGACGGTGGCGGTTTCATTCCCCACCTTCATCGTCTTGAGCTTCAGCCCGTTGGCCAGCGCGCCGAACCATATGAAGTTCCCCGAGCTTGGCATGAATTTCGGTTCATACCGATCGAACATGATGACATCATACGTCTGCGGCTTTTTCTCTTCGTAGGTTACGGGTGAAAGCGTGTCGGGGTGTTCCAGGTTCATCGCATCGAGCACTTTTTGTAGAAAATAATTTCCATCGGTTACGAGCAGCACCGACATGGCTTTGGGCGGCGGGACGACGACGGTGGCCGCATCATCACTTACTAGCGCGTCCTTCTTCATCTGTTCCAACCGGATGACGGCTGCCGTCGTCAGCTCGATTTTCGGGAAATCGACGCTGTCCTTTGGCCGCATCTTGTCCTGCTCGGGCGTTTTTTTGTAACCCGGATCATTCCATCGCTCCGGCAGCAGCAATAGATCGGTGGCGGTGCCGCGAATCTGGCCGTCGACGGTCAATTGCACATCCGTGCTGATCGGTTCCGGCCCGAAATTCGCCAGCCGCGCGAACACCTGAACCTCTGTTGGCCGTTCGTAATTCCGTTTAGCGCTCAATGATACAATCGCAATATTCGAGGTGTCATCGTGCCCGATTTTCGTGTACCGGATATCCGCCTGGACGCTCAACTCCTTGGCATCCGAAACGCGGCCATCGGAGTAGACGAACACCGTCGGTTTGTCATTGGGCCGCAATTGCTCCGGGTAATACTTGACCTGCGCCTCGGCCAACTTATACGCCAGCTTCAATCTGCTTTTGCGATCGGTCGGTTGAATGGCGTCGATTGCGGCGCGGAGGGCGGCGGTGTCGGTGGTCAGCGGTTGCAGCACTTCAGCCGAGTCATCGAATGCGATGACCATCGCGCTTTCCTTACGGCTCATCGAATCGACGAGCGATTTAGCCTGCCTTTTCGCCTCATCCAGCCGACTGTGCTTGTTGCCGTTGTAATCTTCCTGGGCTGACATAGACCCCGAGCGATCGATCAAAATCACGCTCAGTTTCGCCGCCCCGGGTGTGAAATTTGCGACCGGTCGGGAAAGTGCGAGACAGAGGAGCAGCAACAAGAGCATCTGCAGCAGAAGCAACAGATTCCGCCGTAGTTTTTGGAAGGGTGCGTTGACTTGCAGATCCTGAATCGCTTTGCGCCAGAGCAGGGTTGAAGACACCGCCATCTCGCGGCGGCGGAGTTTGAGGAAGTAGAGGATGAGCAACGCCGGCACCGCGATGGCAGCGGCGATGGCAGCGGACCAGGGATTGAGAAGACTGGGTAATCCGTTCATTCGACACTCCCGCCAGAAACCTTCCATCACCCTATTTAGCCCCCGGCATGCCGGGGGAAGCCCTTCACACTTGAAGGATCCTTCACAACTTTAAGCTTTCCCCCGGCGTGCCGGGGGCTATGTAGGGCTATTTGTGCGTTTCTACTATCCGAGTAACCCGCGCTCGCGCAGATAATTCAACACCAGCGTATCGAACGGCACCGACGTGCTGCTGAACAAATACGTCCCGCCCCGCCGGGTGAAATACTCCTTCAGCGCCAGGCAGTACGAATTTAAATTCGCCTTGTACTGCTTAATCAACGGCTGCGTGATCGACACTTCCGCCAGATCGTCGTCCTCCATATCCCGCAGCTTCAAATCACCCTGCAAATCGGGATTGATCTCCTGCGGCGACAGCACCTGCACGCCGAAAAGATCGTATTTCCCCCCGGCGACGTAACGCAGGCCGTTCTCAAAACCTTCCTTGACGAAGAAATCGCTCAGTACGACGCAGACGCCTTTTTGCCGATGCTGCAACGCGAACCGCCGACAGGCTTCCGTGAAATGGCTGGCCCCGGTCGGTTCCAACTTCTGAATGAAATCCAGCATCTGCGGCACCCGCTTGCGGCCGCGCAGCGCGCCGGTTTCGCCGACGATTCCATCTGACATCGCCACCACGTTCACGCGGTTGTAGTTGACGAGCCCGATGTAGGCGAGAGAGGCGGCGACCTTTTTCAGGTACATCGATTTGTTCGGTTCGCCATAGTCGCAGCTTTTGCTGACGTCGAGCAGGACGTAGAGGGAGAGATCCTCTTCCTCCAGAAACAGCTTCAGGAAAAGCCGGTCGAGGCGGGCGTAGATGTTCCAATCGATGAAGCGGAGATCGTCGCCGATGACGTAATTGCGGTAGTCGGCGAACTCGACGGATTGGCCTCGGCGCTTGGAGCGGCGCTCGCCCTTCATTTTCCCGGCCAGCAGCTTGCGCGACATGACGTCGAGCTGATCGAGCCTGGCCATGAAGGAGGGTTCGAGGAGGAGGGTGGATGGGGGAGTGGTTCCGATCATCAGTGCGATTTCGCCAGTTTTACATTTGCGTACTGTAGGATTTTTGTGTCAGCCGTCAGTAGATCGCAGTCATTCATGCGCGCGGTGGCAACGATGATTCGATCCGCGGGGTCACGATGAAACTCGCCTGGCAAGTTGTTTGCATCAATAGATATATCGGGGGAAAGGTCAATCAATTCCACTCCCGGGTACGCCAGGGCAATTGCGAACCCAAGCACTAATGGACCGATTCAAATCAAGCTTGGAATCCGCGACCAACCTTGCGATTTCCCAACAGGAAATGACGCTGACACCGATTTGATCCGACTCTTGTTCGAGAAGGCGCTCGCGCATCCAATCTTTTAGATCAGGGTGACCGTGAACCCACCAGATCCAGATATGCGTGTCAATCACTATCATCGATTTGCCTCCCAGTCATCCGAGTCGGCGGCAGGAGTGAAGGGGTCTTCGAATCGAATGGTCTCGCCGTGCAACGGATAGCGCGGCTTTCCCGGCAACAGATCATGACTCTGCAAGACGAGTACTTTCACACGTTGACCTTCTCGCAATGGCAGCCCTTCGATGGTCAACTGGCCATTTCGTTCCACGGTCATGTTTCGGATATGTGCGTAAGGCATGGTCTGACTCCTTGATGATGGCATATCCTATCCTAATCCACCACAATCTCCCCCTCATGTTCCTTCGCGTTGATCTTCCTGCAAATCTCCTCCGCCTGCTTGCGGTCACGGCAGATGATCGCGAACTCGTGCTGGCCCTGCTTGCCGTTCCAGACGGTGAATTTTTTACCGGCGGTCATCGCGACGCGGACTTTGCCGGCGTTTTGGGGGATTTTATAGTAGATCGGCACAGTTCGACTTCCTTACCATGTTTTACGGTCGCACCAGGGACATTAAATCATCGGACAAAGCTTTACGTTCTTCGGGCTCGGTCACCGCTTCCAGCAGCAGCCGTGCCTCCGCCAGGCAGCGATCAAATTTTACCGCATCGCCGGCCAAAGCGTGAGCGCGGGCCAGCGCTTCAAACGCGTAGGCCCGATAGAACGGCCCGACGCCATCCTCCCGCGCCCATTGGAGCGAGTAAGCCGCATGATACGCCGCCGCTTCCGGCCGCTTGAGCATGGCATAGACCCGCGCGATCTGCCATTCCCCGACCGACCATTGCTGGGCCGTCCCGGCAAAGCCCCAATGATACCGCGACCCATGGGCGGCGTGGATCATCTCCAGATCTTCCTCCAAGGTTCGCTGGGGTTTGTCGAGGAGCGACCAGACATGGTTGAAGAAGCTCGCCGCGAGTTGGCGGTGAAGGGAGGGATCGAGCATGGGGGGTGGGGACGTCAAGCGAACACTCATCCAAATAATTTCCGCATCATGTCCACCTTGGACATCCCAAAATGCTTTGCGGCCATGCCCACGATTTGTTCGAGTGTCCCGACACGAAGGGGGTCGTGTACCGGAACGGTTAAGTGTCCTTCGCCACCTTGCTGCGTGGTTAGACGGATATGACTTCCGTCCTGCCGCACAACAACGTACCCGAATCTTTTCAATTCCCGCACGACATCGCGCGATGACAGGTCGCGCGGCGTCTTCACAGCGCCACCACTTCATCGTGAATGAAATGCAGTCGAACGCGCTTCGGCAAATCTTCGGGCGAATCGAAGTGACATCGCACCGCATCCCGGACCATTTCCGCGATTTGATCTCGCGTGTCAGCCTGCGTGACGATGCTCTGGCCGACGGCGTGGGCAAAGTAGCCGCCGTCGATGTCTTCTTCGATGATGAACAGGAGTTCGTCGCCTTGCATTTTCGGTCCCATAACATACTCCTTAAGCTGCGGTTTCCGTCCGCTGCACCGAATTGTACGTCTCATTACAGGAAAGCGGTCCGCGATGCGGACCCTACAAAACTGACCCGCGATGCGGACGGTACAAAACTGCCACTTCAAAGACCGTACAAATGATTGTCCTTAGCAACTAAAAAGATGACGTATGCCAAAACGAAAAAGAGTCCGCAGAATACAATAATAAGAAACGTATACATGATCCGTTTAAGAGCCAGCCACCAGAAGGGCGGTCCTTCTCCTCGCAACTCTCGATGCTCCAAAACACCCAGAATTACACCACCAATCGTTCCAATCAAAAGTCCCGTAAGACTGATCCCAAGCCAATATTCGCGAGTCAATGAGCCGTTTTCTCGGGCAACGCAAATGACTATAAAAAGCGCGCCGGAAAATCCCGAAACGCAGACGCGGGCGATTCCGCGAGGCGCGCGCAAATAAAGCGATTGAAAAATTCTCGCAAGCCCCATGTATTGGTGAGGGCCAATTGGTTCTGACACTGTCATCTCCTCCCCGTAGTTAACTCCGCCTCCATCGTCTGCGGCGTCTCCGCGATCACCTTCGTCAGCACCATATCCGTTGTGATTCCCTCGGCCTCGCCCTCGAAATTCAAAATGATCCGATGCCGCATCGCGGCGACCGCGACTTCCTTGATGTCCTGGAAGCTGACGTGGAAACGGCCATCGAGCAGCGCCCGCACCTTCGCGCCCAGCGTGATCGCCTGGGCGGCGCGGGGGCTCGCTCCCACGCGCAAGAACTGGTTGACCATGGGGATGGCAAACTGGCCTTGCGGGTGAGTGGCCAGCACGCAGCGGATGGCGTAGTCCTGCACGTGCTCGGCGATGATGACGCGCTGTACCAGCTTCTGGTGCGCGATGATTTTGGCGGCATCCAGCACAGGCCGCACATCGGGCTTATGGCCGGTCGTCGTGCGGTTCAGAATCTCGTGCAGCTCCTGACGATTGCTGTAATTCACTTGCAACTTGTAGAAAAAGCGGTCGAGCTGGGCCTCGGGGAGCGGGTAGGTGCCCTCCTGTTCGAGCGGGTTTTGGGTGGCCATCACGAAGAAGGGCTGCTCGAGCTTGCGGACTTCACCGAAGCTGGTGACCTGCTTTTCCTGCATGGCTTCCATCAGCGCCGACTGGGTCTTCGGCGTTGCGCGTTTAATTTATCCGCCAGCACGATCTGCGCGAAAATCGGGCCGGGGAGAAACATCAGGGCGGATCGGCCCCCGTCCGCCGATTCGGTGATGCCCTTGGTGCCGATCACGTCCGCCGGCATCAGGTCGGGGGTGAACTGGATGCGGCCAAACTTTAGGTTGAGCGCATCGGCCAGCGCCCGGATCAGCGCGGTCTTGCCGAGACCGGGCACGCCTTCGAGCAGGGCATGACCGCCGACGAAGAGGCAGGTGAGCACGCCGTCGATGATCTCCTCATGACCGACGATCGCCTTGGCGATCTCCGCTTGAACCGCCGCGTAATCGGCGCGGAAGGCATCGCACATTTGTTGAACCTGAGGATCGATTCCGGGGACGTTGGGTTGGGCCATATTTTTATTCCTGTTGAAAGTTCAGGCGGTGCGTCGCACGTCTTGCGTCCGGCGAACCGCGACCGGGAAGATTCCATCGGACAATTGCTTTTGCTCGCAAATGACCATTGTTCCGGGTGGAAACTGCCATGTTTCAAACATTGGATCGTAATCGTCTGGCCGGAGGATGACATATGTGTCGGCCTCGAGTCGCAGTGCCGGCACCGGACGCCATGCTTCAATGCCTTCATCCACCAGGGCGATGTAGATTTGGTCATTCATATCTGAATCCTTCTCCACCGACGTGGAAAATTTCGCGGGATGCCGCATCGACCACGACGGATTTCCCGGTGCGTTGATGAATATATCGAAGCGCCGGTCCATTTTTTCCGGTTGCCGGAAGTGGAATGGTCAAGAAGGCTTCCAGCAGTTTCTTATCCGTCCAATCTCTCCGCCGCATCTGCGCACGAATTTTAGCCTCGTTGCTGAACTTTAGCAGATTGTCGTCGCTCATTCCCCTTGCTCTTTCTGCTTGATCTGCTGCTGCGCCCGCCGCTTGGCTTCCAGCAAGCTCCCCGTCGTTCCGCCCTGGGCCGCAGCTTTGGCTTCAGCCTTTTTCGCCGACGGCAGCGGTTTGTCGGTGGCACCTCCGACAATGCTGCTGATGTCCCCTTCCACCGCATTTTTCGCCACGAACTTGGCTTTCGGATCGGGCAGCGCGGGGGGTTTGGCCACGCCTTTTTCGGCGGGGCGAAACTTCTGCTCGGCCACGCCTTCGCGCACTCGTTTCAAGGCATCCATCGTCGGCGCGCTTTCAACCTGTCGAGTCGTGACGGTGAAATCGCGGACCTTTTGCGCCATCGCCGCCGCCAGGCGTTTGGTGGCCAGCCAGTCCCACGCGATTCGCCGCACCGCCACATCCAGAATCAGCAGAGCCAGGAGGATGGGAATGAGAATATCCCACACCGGCAGCGGGGATGCACTGACGATCAAACCTTCGCGCGAAAACAGATTCGCGCTTTCCGCCTCGAACGGCTCCAGCATTCTGCCGCCGGTGGAGTCGGCGATGCGCTGCAGCAGGGAATCATTGCTCAGCAGATCGCGCTGCTCGGGAGCGCCGTTGATCGTGAGCCCGCCCATCAGTTCACCGCCGCCGTTTTTGCCTTCAAAATGCAGGGGGATGACGTAGTTGCCTTCCTGCGGGGCGTCAAAATCACCTTCATACGTGCCGGGACCGGTCTGCACGAGTTTGACGGCGGTGGGCTGGCCGTCCGGGCCGAGTATGCTGCCGCCGATGTTCATGAAATTGAGAAAGCCGCTGTCCTTGCTGTTGGCTTTGACGACGATCTTTCCCTTCGTGCCCACCTGCATCGTCTGCACATCGAAATCCGTGCTCATCGGCGGTCGCGCCACCGACCGCACCGCTTGGGCCCAAAATTTCGGGAACATCCCGCTGCCCGCCCACTGTGGCGCCCACCGGGCGCTCGCATCCCCCGTAAACACCACCGCCCGACCCAGGCCGGTTTGCCAATGGGCCAGCACCGGATCGAAATTCATCTTGCCGTTCGCGCCGGGATTGGAAGCGACCAGTGCCAGCTTGATGTCGTTCTGCGCGTTGTCCTTGCGACTGGTGAGCACCATCCCGCGCAGGCCGGGGAACCCGCCGATGCCCTTGAGCAGATCGCTGGTGTTGTCGGAGATCTGCACGGGGAACGGGGGATCGCCGTCACCCGATTCATGAATCAGCGAGCGCTGCACCACCGTCGCTTCCTTGATGAAAATCTGCGGAAGCTGATTGGGATTATTTTCGATCGGCCCATAGGCACGGCCTTTGGTTTTCTCCGCCATCTCAATCATCTGCGGCGACTTGGTGCCGGGTTGATGCGTGAACACGGTAACCGTTGAAATGCTGATTTTTTCCTTCACGCACAGATCGAGCAACGCCTGATTACACCCCTGCGGATCGCCATCCGAAACGATGATGATGTGCCGTTGCTTGGCGTTGGAATTGAGCAGGCAGGGCTGACCCGGACCGGCCCCGCGCACGGCCAGCGTGACGGCGTCATCGAAGCTGGGCATGTCGCCGAGCATCATGTTCTTGATCGCTTTCGTGGCGGCGGAACCATCCCCTTTTTCCTTGAGCGTAAAATCCCACCCCGCCCCACCGACGCCGCCCGCAGCACCGTTGTTCCAGCCATAACTGATGACGCCGATCTCGTCCTTCGGTGCCAGCGTTTTCATCGCAGCCAGGGCACACTGCTCGCCCCAATAATTCCCCTGCGGCATTTCGCAGGAGTGCATGATGAGCACCAGCGAACCCTTGGGAATTTGCCGTTGCGCCGGGATTTCCATGTTGACGGGAAGCACCTCTTTGAGCTTGCTGCTGATCCATCCACCCGCGCCGAACGTATCGGGCCCGCCGATCATCAGAAGCCCGCCGCCCATGTCATGGACGTAGCGGGCGAGATATTCATCCTGCTTTTCATCCAACCCACCGAAACCGCCGCCTTTGGGGACGTTCGCCAAAATTACCGCATCATAGTTTTGCAGCTCGACCAGATCATTCGGAAACTGCTCGACCCGTTTGGTGACCAGATTGATTCCCTCGGCGGCCAGCGCCTGCGCCAGCAAAGTGCCCGGCCCCAGTTGACCGGCGGCATCTCGCGCGTTGTCGATGTAAAGCACCTGACCTTTTCCCCGCACAAAGGTAAATGCCTCGCCGCTGTTGTTGCTGAGCAGCGTGTCGACCTTGCCGGTGCCGTCGCTCTTTCCTTCAAACGTGGCTTTGAACCGGTGCGCGCCGGCTTGTTCCAAACCCGGTATCTGCACGCGGAACGGCGTGATGCCGGGCTTGAGGGTGACCGTCTTGGAGATGGCCGCCGGGTTCGCCGGATCGAGCGGGATGGGGACGTTGTCCATCAGGACCGTCAGCTTGCCGCTGACTTCTGCGGGGTTGGTGGATCGCAGGAAAATCTCGACGGTGAACGGCTCATTCTCCCGCTTCCAGGTCGGGGCGATCATCTTTTCCATCAGGACTTCATTGCGAATTTTGTAGTTGAGAGGAAAGACATCGATCGGCACATGCTGCGCCGCCGCCGCGTTGAGGGCGGCTTCGATATCGCCCATGTTCTGGTTGCCGTCGCTGATCAGCACCAGTCGCCGCATGGCATCGTTGCGGAATGTCGCGAGGCCCAGTTGCAGCGCGCTGCCGATATCCGTGCCGTTGCCGCGTTTTTCGTGAATGGGTTTGGCGTTGGTGATCAGTTGCGTGCCGGGGATGGCGTCGATCCAGGCATCATCCGCGAAGCTGATGACCCCGATGCGGTCATCGGGCTGTTTGTCTTTTTGTTTGGTGGCGGCATCCAGATATTTCTCGCGGGCCGCATCGTAGGAATTGCCTGGGTAGCGGGTGAATTGATCGATCGAATCGCTGATATCGCTGCAGACGATGACCTCGACATTTTTGTGCTGTCGCTGCCAGCGCGCGCCGCCGAGGATGAGGATGAAGCAGAGCGCGACGAGAAGCCGCAGGAGGATGGCGGTCCATTTTCTTACGGGGCCCAGTCCGCTGAGCGACCAGAGGCCGAGGGAGATGAAGAAGACGGCAAGACCGAGGAAAAGCAGGGCGGCGGTGAGCGCGGTGAAGTACTCCAGTTTCAGTGGCCAGACAAACGAGATGAGCACGGGAGTGGGCATGAAGATTGACGAACTAGATGCAAAACTCGAAATCAGAAATTAGAAATCAGAAAAAAGCTCGAAGTAGAAATTTCAAAGCTCAAAACAATTCGACGCTTTAAATAAGGTGGCATGGGCGTCTCGCCCATGCATTTCTTCGGCCAAAAAAGCACGGGCGAGACGCCCATGCCACCGGCTTTTCAAAA
>JANXVV010000380.1 GCA_025351525.1 Humisphaera sp.
TCTTTGGGCCAACACGCACGCACAGGTCTCGGAGTACCGCGACCTGTGGCACCCCGCGCTTATAGAGTCCTGCAAATTATTTATCACCCATTACTTGGCGCAATGGTTCTGCTTTTATTTCTGGTTTCAGGTTGCGGCCCCACCCAAAATGAGATGCTGGCTCAACATGCGGTTCAGGCTTACCTGTCGGGCGACTTTCGACAGGCCGTTGATCGCCTGCGTCCGTTGGCTGAAAAAACCGATGAAAACTTCGTGCTGAACAATTGCCGTCTCGGGTTGGCTGCGTTAGCGGACTATGACCTCGATGAATCGGAGAGCGCCTTTCTTAAAGCCTACGAGGTCATCAACAGCGTTGGCGTGAATGAAGGCGGCCGATCCGTCGGCGCGGTGCTCGTCGATGAAAAGATGAAGATTTGGAAAGGCGAACCCTATGAACGGGCGATGGCCAACTTCTATCTCGGACTCGTCTACTACATGCGGCATGACTACAACAACGCCCGCGCCGCCTTTGAAAATGCCCTCTTCAAGCTTCGCGATTATGGGGACGACAAGGACAAAAAAGATGATTTTCGGCGAGTGGAATCGGATTTCTCATTGGCCGCCATCATGCTGGGCCGTTGCTGGCAGAGGTTGGGTCGCGATGATTTGGCGGAGGCTAATTTTAAGCGCGCGGCGGAGTCGCATGGCTGGCTGACACCCTTGGCAGACAGTCGGACCCATGCCCAGTCAAATGTGCTGCTCGTCGTGGATTTCGGTCGCGGCCCGCAAAAGATCACCAACTTTGACGGCGCGATTGTCGGCCTTGGACCCACTCCCTCAGAAGAAGGTCCGGTCCCCGAACCATTGCTCCGCGTGGATGGCAGACCGTTTCATCTGGACGGCGTGAATCGTCCTCCCGTCGATCTGCTCGCGCTGGCCCAGGATCGCCGTTGGCAGAGCATCGACACCATTCGCACAGTGAAGTCGGCATTGGGCACCGGATTGATCGCCGTCGGGGCGATCGATGGTTTGACGGATGATCGGCATCGACGGGTCGGGATGGACCTGGCTTTGATCGGAGTGGGATTATTGTTGAAAGCCACCAGTCAGGCGGATACGCGGCAGTGGGAGATGTTGCCGCGAACGGTGTTTCTTTTGCCTTTGAAGCTGACACCGGGGAAGCATGACATCACCGTGAGATTTCCCGGTGCCGGGGGTTTGTCGCAGGCATGGCGGGATCTGGTGGCACCGGCGGAGGGAGAGGCGACGTATTACGTTCACATGCAGCCGTACAATACCGGGCCGTTCTATTGGCCCCCACCGGCACTTGCCGGTGGGCCGGCCACTGCACCGACGGTTCAAGCAGATCGGTGATCGCAAACCTCACTCTTTTACAAACGGAGCCAAATCCGGCGTGATCAGCGTCAGTGAATCGCGGTGATACTGCTGACCCGCTTTTTCCACTGCGCGCATCATGTCCGCAAAAACATCCGTGTGCTTATAGCTCGGGGCGGCCCGCATCATGTTCAAAAGCTGACGGCGGTAATTGAGCAGATTGTTCTGCACCGGCATCTTGAAATCATTCGCCACCGCCGAGATTTTGCGGCTGAGCAAATCCAAATCCCCCCGATTGTGCTTGATCAGCAGCTCATAGAAAAACTTGCCATGGCTGGCTTCATCCGCGCCCATCTTCGTCAAGATCACCTTCAGCAACGGCTCATCCACATCCTTGGCCAGTGCGCGATAGTACAGGTGCGTTGCCTTTTCCTGCAGAGCCAGGTAGATGAACGCCTCTTCAAGCTGCTCATAGGGAAAAGTGTACGCGGTCTTCCGTTCGCGCAGCATTTCCTGCTCGAGTTCGGGGCGGGTGATCAGCCCTGTTTTGGTCATGTACATTTCCAGCACATGGGCATGGCGATCCTCCTCGGCGACCCATCGGAAGGTGTAGTGCAGCGCCTGTCGATTGACGATGTGCTGGGCGTCGGGAAGGTTGGGATTGGTGGTGACGCGCAGATATTCAGAGAGATAACCCGGCAGGTGATCCTCAACGAAAAGCACGGTCTTCACCGCCGCGCGCTGGGCTTCATTCAGGCGCTCAGGCCGGGCCAGATCGCGCATGTGCTCGGCATCGACCAGATCGTAGGCGGACCATCCCATTCGATCGGAACGGCGGAGATAATCGTACAGCACTTCATCGAGCACTTCGCGCTCGGGGAAGATCGGAGGCGCAAGAATTTCGGCGGGGGGAATTTCAAAAACACTCATCAATCCCGTTCCGGCACCAGATGGCCGTGGCGTAGCAAAGGGGAAATTTGGACTGGAGCGCGTCGCGCTCCAATTCATAGTATACCCAAATTTGTCAATCAGGAAAACGGGTCTTTTGAAAAACTGGTGGCATGGGCGTCTCGCCCATGCTTTTTGGCCGAAGAAATGCATGGGCGAGAA
>JANXVV010000609.1 GCA_025351525.1 Humisphaera sp.
TAACCCTCCCCCCGGAGTACCGGGTGGAGGGGACCGGAAATTTAAATGCGATGGCCCTGCGCCGACTCTCCCGCGGCGCTAAAACTCCGCATTGCATTTCCCCCATTTCCGTTTACTGTCTGATTCCTACTTTTTTACCAAGGAGATCAAATGAGCAACGCAATCATAAAAGTCGGTGACATGGCCCCTGAGTTCGAGCTGATGGACCAGGAAAAGATGAAGGTCCGTCTGAGCGATTACAAGGGAAAGAAGAAGGTCGCCCTTCTGTTTTACCCGATGGATTTCTCACCGACGTGCAGCGATGAATTTTGCAGCTTCGGCCCGGCGGCGGACCAGATCGTGCCGAATCGCGACACCATCGTGTTCGGCGTGAGCTGCGACAGTGTCTTCAGCCATGCGGAGTTCAAAAAGAAATACGGCATTCCTTACGATCTGCTGAGCGATCCAACTCGCCGGATGGTGAAGCAGTATGGCATGTTCGCCGGGGAAGAGCCGTACAACTGCTCGAAGCGCGGCACGGTGGTCATCGATAAGACCGGGAAAATCAGCTTCTATCAGGAAGTGTCAATGAAGGATCCGCGGAGTGTTGAATCGGTGGCGAATGCGGTGAAGGCTTGAACCATTGCTCGGGAATCGGGCCGATTCGTCGCCGGGAATCTGTTTTTTTCGGTAAGCGGGTCTTTTAAAAAAAGGTGGCATGGGCGTCTCGCCCGTGCTTTTAATTCGGTTCAAACGCACGGACCAGACGTCCATGCCACCTTATTTCCATCAGTCGAATGTAAGCAGCACTTTCAACACGCCCGCCCGCCCCGCAAGTTCCATCGCTTCCACACCCTGCTCCAGTTTCATTCGGCGATGGATCAGACTCGTGACATCGACGCTCTTGTCCGCCAGCGCCCTGATCGCCTCTCGAAACGGTCCGCAACGGCTGCCGATCACCTGAATCTCATCGATCACCAACGGCGCGAGATTCAACGGCTTGCCGATCGCCACCGTGCTTTTGAGAATGATCGTCCCGCGCGGGCGAACCATCTGCATCGCCAATTCGAAACCAGCCGTCGACCCCGTGCAATCGACGACCACATCCTGATCGTGACGCGGATTGATGTCCGCCAATGCCCGCGACCGAATCGACCACCTCTCGCACAGCGCCAGCTTGTCGGCGTGCTTACCGATGACCCGCACCGGGCACCCGACATTTCTCAAAACCTGGGCGACTAACAGTCCCAGCCGTCCATCGCCGAGAACCGTCACCCATTTTTTACCATCGAGTTTGATCTGCTTGAGCACTTGAAACGCCGCCGCCAAAGGCTCGACGAAAACCGCCTGGTCGTCATCCACCCCCTTGGGCAGCACGTGAAGATTACCCGCCGGCAGACGGAGGAAATCCGCAAACGACCCGCCATGATTGAGTATGCCGAGCACCGTCCGCTTACGGCAATGATTGGAGAGGCCCGACAGACACAAATCGCATTGCCCGCAGACGATGTTGATCTCCCCGACCACCCGCTGCCCCACCAGATTCTTATCCGGCGAATCCACCACCTCGCCCACAAACTCATGCCCCAGCACCCCCTGAAAATTCAGGTAACCCCGACAAATCTCCAAATCCGTCGAGCAAATCCCCGCCCGCATCACCCGCACAAGCGTATCCCCATCCGACTCCAAAGGCTCCGGATGCCGGGGACGAAATGAAAGCGAATGATCGAAGGTGAGGGTGCGCATGGGGGGTGGAAGTGGAAAAAGTTGTTAGTGGACAGTTGTTAGTGAAATGCGGGGAAAAATTAGGATGGTTTTCACATAATACGTCTGTCGTCTTTCGTCTTTCTTACTTTCCACTATCCACTTCCCCCACTTCCCCCACTTCCCCCTCAACCAAACGGCTTACTCTCCCGCGCCAGATAGCCCAGCCAGGCACCTTCATCGTATCGAAAATCGTGCCCGGTCATCAGACGCAGACTCTCGCGCGCTTGCCATGACACGCCGAAATCGCGGTCGGTCATCACGGCGGAAAGGGCCCGCGCCACGTCGATCGTCTTGTAATTTCGCAGCGCATCCGCGCAGGCAATCCGAACATCACGGCTCTCATCTTTCTGCAGATGGGCGATCAACTGCGCCACCGCTTTTTCCACGGGAACATTCGCCAGCGCCTTGGCGGCTTCAACGCGGACGAGCGCCTCGCCATCGTCCAAACCGGCCATGAACAACTCCGTGCCCTCCCGACTGCGCGAATAATTCAACGCCCGCATCGCCGCCCCACGCACCAGGTATTCCGGGTCGCTCTTGCCGATTTGCTCATATCGCCTGGTGTAGGGATCTTTCCGCGCGAAACGATTCTGCGCCAGATTCACGATCCCCTCCCGGCGATTGTCCGGGGAGTGCGCGTCTTCCATCTCCGTCGCCCACTTCACCGGCGTCTCTCCGGAAGTGAAACGAAGCAGTCGTGCGGGGCCGGACCAAATCACATGGCCGATCGCCGCAAGTGGATTCTCACCCGAGACATCGACACCGAAATACGTGTGACTCTGATGCCGAGGCGAGTCGATCCCCGCCAACCGGGCTTCATCCTGCCGCACCAACTCGCGCAGTTTCGCCGGGGGAACCACGGTTGAAGGGGCCTCCCACTTTGGCGAGGCGCACCCTTGAATCGCCAGCAATGTCAGACAATAAAATGCGATGAAACGCGGCATACCTATCCCTTATACAGCGAAAATCCTTCGTCACTCGATCGATACAATTCTTCCGGGGACACCCAGGTGGGCGAAAGCATTTCAACCCCCAGAAACCGCTGCGCCAGCATTCCGAATCGCGGGGTTTCATCGGTGACAAAGCAATGCATCCGCCCCGGCCGGGTTGAGTCGCCGCGCAGCAAGCCACCGCTCAGAAGCCGCCGATAAACATCTTCGGCGCACTGATCGGCGGAGTCAATCACAGCCACATCCGGGCCGACAATCCGGGCGATCAACCCTTTAATCATCGGATAATGCGTGCAACCCAGCAGGAGCGCATCCAAGCCGTTCTTAATCATGGGATTCAGATACTGCTGCACGGCCAGCACCACCAGCGGGTCTTCCTCGCCGCGCCCTTCCTCGATGATCGGCACCAGCAATGGCGTCGGGCGAAACAGCAACCGCGCATGATGCCGCCGTCTCGCCAAGGCATATTCATAAGCCTTCGAGCGAATCGTCGCCTCCGTGGCGATGACGCCGATGACCGGGAACCGCTTGCTTCCCGCCGCCGCCGCCGCGGCTTTCGCGCCAGGCTCGATCACCCCGCTGATCGACAGTTCCTTGAATTCCGCCCGAAGTGTGCTCATCGAAAGTGCCGTCGCGGTGTTGCAGGCAATGACGATGTGCTTCGGGCCGAACCCTTTCAGGTATTGAATGATCTGCCGAACGTAGCCCGTGACCGTCACCCCGCTCTTGCTGCCATACGGCACACGGGCGGTGTCCCCAAAATACAGAATATCCTCATGCGGCATCTCCCGGCGCAGCGCCTTCACGACGGTCAATCCGCCAAGCCCACTGTCCAGAACTGCAATCGGAGCCGAAATCGCCATGGTTGGTTCTGGTCCTCGCCCGCAGATGCTCCGGGGAGCGTGTCAACGGAAGCAATATTTCTTGAGCGCCGTCGCATTTGCCTTTCCGGTCCCCTCCCCCCATGTACTCATGGGGGGAGGGTTAGGGTGAGGGGTCTTTCTTCGCGCCTGGAAAACATTTCGTTTCTCGACTCGGTGGAAGAAAAAGGGAAAACCCCTCACCCTAACCCTCCCCCCGGATTACCAGGGGGAGGGGACCGGAAATTTCAAATGCGATGGCCTTGGGTCTCTCTTTGATCTACCGCAAAATATGTACAGTCACCCTGCACCCGCCTATTATCGGACGATGCCCGGCCACTGCTTGACATTTATCGCCTTCAGGCCGACACTCCATCTGGTCCGGGATGGTTCACACCTGATGGTTCCACTTTGCGAGGCACCCCATGAGCGTCAATTTAGAGAACAAGCGTATTTTGCTGGTGGATGATGACAACGACATTCTCATGAGCATGCTGGCAGCGTTCGAGCCGACCGGTGCCGTCATCGATACCGCGCGGGATGGGAATAAAGCGGTGGAACTCGCCGAAAAGCATCAGCCCGACCTGGTCATTCTCGACATGATGCTGCCCGGGCGCAGCGGTTTTTTGGTCATGGAAAAGATCAAGGCCCGCAAACCGAAAAACAGCAAACCGTTCGTAATTATGATCACCGGCAACCAGGGATCACGGCACAAAATGTTCGCCGAGAGTTTGGGTGTGAGCGAGTATTTCAACAAGCCCGTGAAGCTGGATCGATTGCTCACCTCTGCGGAAAAGTTACTGGCGACGCCGGCGGTTTAGCGGTGCGTTATTCTTCCGACTGCTAAAGCGAACTTCGATCGGGTGTATCGATTTAATAGCCGTGGGCGGAAGCCCCGGGCCTGCTTCATCGTCAAAGACTATATCCCCTCAACGCCTCTCACTCGAACACCGCACCACAAACGCCCGGATCGACTCCGAAAACTTTTCGTGATGTTCTAACAGCCCCTCATGTTTCGCGGGCGAAAACGTCACCAACTCCGCCCCGGCGATAGCCGCCCGCATATGCTCGCTCGCCTCCGGCTTGCAGATCGAATCGCGGTCCCCCGTGATGACCAGCGTCGGCACCGCAATCGTGCGCAGCGTGTCCGTCGCATCATACTTCAACATCCCCAGCATCCCCCTGGCCGTCACCGCCGGTGAAGCCGCCGGCGTGTATTTCGCCACAAAATCCAACTGCCCCCGCGTCTCCTTCCCCGAAAACCCGCTGCTTTCCGCCGACTTGTGAGCCGAGCCGTTCCAATAGCTCATCCAATTCATCACCCGCACCAACGGCGACAATCCGATCGTCAGATGCAGCAGCGGTTCAAACACCGGCTTCTGCAGCGCCGTCTTCAACCCGGCCATGCTCGTCGTCCGCACCGGATTCGTATACGTCGTGTTCACCAGCACCAGCCCGCACACCCGGCTTGACATCGCCGCCGGAAACACCTTGAAATGCGTCAGCGAAATCATCCCTCCGATGCTGTGCCCGATCAAAACCACCGGCTTCCCCCCCGCCACGCCGATCACCGCGTCCAAATCAGTCGCCAGATTCTCCAGGCTGTAATCGTGATTATCCGGCTGCTTCGACAGACCCAGTCCCGGCAAATCCCACACGATCAAGCGACACTGCGCCAAATCTTTTTTCACGTAGTACCACTCATCGCTGTCCAACCCCCAGCCATGCGTCAGCACCACCGCCGGCCCGTCCACCGGGCCGTACGTTTCCACGTGCAGTTCGCTGCCATCGGGCCGTTTTAAACGATGCACTTCGCCCGTCCGCATCGAGCGCGGCTCATCCGCCCCCTGTCGTCGCATCATCCGTCGGATATTTAATACCGGCCCTTTTGGAATCGCCCACAGCAACATTCCCAAACCCAGCGCAAACAACCCTGTTTCGCCATTGAATCCCCAGTCCGGGGAGAAAACCCGTTCGTACCGCCTGGTGATCACGCTCGCCGATTCCATGGATGATTGTGTTGCCGCCTGTGTTGTCGGAACCGTTGCCGTGCCCATCGATTGAGCGCGCATCACGTGGACATGCTCATACCACTCGTAGAGCAGGTACGGTCCAAGAGCCAGTAAAATGATCGAGAGCAAGCCTTTGATCCATATCCCGAGAATTTGAAAGGGCATGAAACCCATAAAACATCCTGTCTGTTGAGGTTAAATTGATGAGGGTTGTGTGCAAAGAATAAGCCCGAGCGTGTGCCACGGTAACGCACAATCCGGCCATAAAGTGAATCGGTGGGGATCGGAAAGAGGGGATCTTATGAATTTGTTCTGGGACAAGTCTGGAATGGCCTTAATACTGTACGCACGCGGTAAAAAACGCGTTGTTTGCGGACCGCTCAAATCCTAAAAATCACGCGGGGATCGGAGCTGCAGGCGACGATCTGGATTCCGCATGAACCTGTTTTCTGCGGAATCCGGGTCGTCGCCTACGGCTCCGATCCCGGCGTGTTTCAGACACCGTCATTCCGCGCCTCCAACACCAGCCGATACACATACCCATTCGGCTGATACCCCTCCCAAAAGGCCCGGTCATCCCCACCTGATCTTTTACACAATGCCGCCGCGATCGCGGGGCTGCGCGACATGCCCTGTTCGCAGTGAACCACCACCGCCCCGACCTCGCACTTGTGCTTCTCCACAAACTCACGAATGTCCATTGCCTGCTCCGCCGTCATTAGCTTGATATGCGCAGGAAGCAC
>JANXVV010000632.1 GCA_025351525.1 Humisphaera sp.
CTCGGAGGCGGGCTTTAACGCGCCAGAGACCTTCGGCCACTTCCGGCAAATCCTGCTGCGCGTATGATATCCCGCTTTTCATGCGTCGTGTGTGTGCGGAACGCACATGACGACTCGGAGTACCGCGACCTGTGGCACCCAGCACTTCCGAAAATCTGGAAGTTGTTGACGCTTCGTTCCTAACCCGACGCGATCACCGCAGAGAGGATGTATGTTCCGCTATTGGCTCATCGCGGTCATTCTGATCGGCTCTCCCATCGCGTTCGCCGCGCCGCCGGTTGTTCGCACATTCCGCGTGCCTGAAAACGGCATTCAACCGCAAGTGGCCGTTGACTCTGTCGGCACTGCCCATCTGATTTTTTACAAAGGTGAGCCCGCGCACGGCGACCTGTCTTACTGCCGCTCCACCGACAGCGGTTCCTCATTCTCAAAACCGATCCCGGTGAACTCGCAAGCCGGCAGTGCCATCGCCATTGGGACCATTCGCGGTGCGCAGATGGCGATCGGTAAAGACAACCGCGTTCATGTCGCATGGAATGGATCCGACGTCGCCGAACCCAAAGGCCCGGGCAATGCAGCGCCGATGCTTTATGCGCGCCTGAACAATGCGGTCGATGGCTTCGAGCCGCAGCGAAATATCATCGCCGCACACTACGGCCTGGATGGCGGCGGATCGATCGCCGCTGACGCGGACGGTCATGTGCATATCGCTTGGCATGCGCCGGAGAAAAAGGGCCAGAACGAAAGCGGTCGCCGGGTGTGGATCGCGCGCTCGATCGATTCAGGGAAAAGCTTCACCCCTGAAACCGCTGCATCCATTGACTCTACGGGCGTCTGCGGATGCTGCGGCATGAAAATCCTTGCCGACCCCCGCGGTGGTATTTTCATCCTCTATCGCTCCGCCACCGAAATGGTTCATCGCGATATGTATTTGCTTCATTACGACCGCGACCTGCTCGTTTGCACCTCGGCAAAAATCGCCCCGATGACGATCGGTCAATGCGTAATGAGTTCCGCCGCGATGGCAAATTCCGCCACCGGCCCGCTCGCCGCGTGGGAAACGGAGTCGCAGATTTACTGGGGAAAACTGGACCCGGAACACGCGAAGATTTTGGAAATGATTCCCGCCCCCGGCCCCACGCGCGGCCGCAAACATCCGGCGCTGGCGACCAACGCAGCCGGCGATGTCCTACTCGTCTGGACCGAAGGCACGGGTTGGAACAAAGGCGGTTCGATCGCCTGGCAAATCTACGACGCGGCCGGGGCTGAAGTGAAAGGCACCAGCGGTAAAAAAGCGGGATTGCCGGTCTGGAGTCTTCCCGCCGCGTTTGCGAATCAAGACGGTGGATTCACGATTGTCTTCTGAGAATCAAATTACTTTGGCAATGTGCCGTCGAGAATCCGTCTCAAATCTAATTGTGGCACGGGCTTCCAGCCCGTGTTAACGGTCCACCCTTTTAAAAACACTTCGATTGCAAATTTTTTGTCGCACTTGCCCGCTCACACGGACTGGGAGCCAGTGCCACGATAAGGGTTTCAAGCGTGGGTTGATCAGCCCCTGCCCATCTTCGCCCCGCACTGACACACAAATGCCCTGATCTGATGCGGCCTCACCGACGACGGTTGCTTCAGCTCAATCCCGCATCCGCATCGCGCACACTTGAATAGTGCGCCGCGCTCCGGTGCCACAGCAACCGGCGTGTCGACCAGGTTCGTCGCGGCGTCGCTCAGGTTTGTCACATCGGTCACATCCTGCTTTCGATCCATCGCGAGATTCGCCAGCTTGTCCGCCAAGGTGTTTTTGTCGCGCAGGTTGTGTTCGATTTTCGCGCCGTCGAAATCGCGGAGGAGAATTTGAGCTTGGCCGCACAGCACTTTCATGTCCGGGTGCTTCACGCGATATTCACCGCGCATTTGTTTGATGACCAATTCGCTGTCGCCCCGAACGACGATCTTTCTCGCCCCGAGCTTTTTGGCTTCCTGCAACGCCAGGATCAGGGCGGAATACTCCGCAACATTATTTGTCGCGCTGCCGATGAATCGCCCGAGCGTCACCAGCGGCGTGCCATCCTCGGCGAGAATCACCACGCCCACCCCCGCCGGTCCGGGATTGCCGCGCGAGCCGCCGTCGAATTGAAGCGTGAGGGTTTCGGTCATGGGAATGCAAACCAGAAATCGGAAACCAGAACAAAATCCAACGCGGAAAAAAACAAAAGAGCCAGTCTTATTTCGAGATTTGCAATTTCCTCATTCGAGCTTTTTTCTGATTTCTGATGTCGAGTTTCTGGTTCCTGGTTTCTGGTTTCAAGTCTCCGCCGCCGCCTTCGCTTCCTTCTGCGGCTTCTTCTGATTCACCGCCAACTCCGGCGGCAGATCATCGGGGATGTACAGCAGCCGACGGCAACTTGGGCAGAAGACCATCTCATCGCGCGTGTGCAGGCGATTGTAGAGATCGACGACCAGGTCCATGTTGCAGGCCGTGCAGACATATTCCTCACGGCGGGGTTTGGGGCGGCTGATGGGAGCCATCGCCTCGCCCTCGTATCTCTCCACCAACCGCTCGAACATCTCCCGCGCCTTGGCCGAAATGTTCACGGCCGCTTCCTCCCGCTCCGGGCGCAGCTTGTCGATATCCACCTGAAACTCCGCCAGGCGAGCCCCCAACTGCTCCCTGGTCAACCGATGCTTCGTCGTCTCTTCATCGATCTGCCCTTGCAGCGCTTTGATCTCAACGGTGAACTTCTCGACCTGCTCCATCGCCTTCAACTGCTCATCTTCCGACTTGCCTTTGTCCACCTTCTCGGTGTTGATCTCGGTGAGAAACACCTGATATTCATTATTGTTGCTCGCGTTCGCCTGCTGCGTGCGCAGCTTCTCGATGCGGGCATCGCGGGTTTTGACGTCGAGCTCAAAGTTGCCCGCCTTGGCCGCAAACTCCAGGTGATTGGCCTGGGCCGCTTTGAGTCTCTCGCTCAGATCGGCGAGTCGGCGCTCCTGAAGCTTGACGGTCTTGTTGGCGGTATCGTAACGTTCGGTGGCGTCGCGAAGGGCCGCGTCGGCCCGAAGCAGTTTCACCAGAGCGATGTTGGTCGGACCCATGGGCGATTCCTCACAAGCCGCACGCCGCACCGGAGGACAGGCTGGCGCGGGCGGGCGGGTCGAACCGGGCATTATGGCGATTGCGGGAAAGATTGGAAGGGGTGAAAAAACGGAAGGGGTCAAGTGTACTTTAACACTACCGCGAGACTTATCCGGTCCGACTCAAAACAGCCGCAGAGGGCACACAGAGGACACGGAGATTGGCACGAAGAAAAAAGAGAGTATCCATGCAGGATGAGGAATTGGGGGAGCAGGTGGCATGGGCGTCTCGCCCGTGCTCTTGGGCTGAGAAAATGTACGGGCGGGACGCCGATGCCAACTCTCTCCCAGTCTTCACGCTGAAATACAATCTCGATTAAGAATTTTCAGTGGCTTGAAACTTTCCGTGCCGATTCCCTATAATCATTCGTTCATCAAGGAGATGGTTAACATGGCGCATATTATCGCCGAGCCGTGCATCGGTACGAAGGACACCGCCTGCGTGGCGGTTTGCCCGGTGGACTGCATTCATCCGACCAAAGACAACGCGGCTTTCGAGGCTGCCGAGATGCTGTACATCGACCCGGACACCTGCATCGATTGCGGGCTGTGCGTGGACGAATGTCCGGTGAAAGCCATTTTCCCGCAGGAAGATCTGCCGGCGGAATGGGAATCGTACATCGAGAAGAACGCGGCATACTTTCGCAAGTAGCAGGCTGGTGGCATGGGCGTCTCGCCCATGCGTTTTGGCCGAAAAGAGCATGGGCGGGACGCCCATGCCACTCTTTACAAAACACCGTTCATGGAGAATCGACAGATGAGAAAGATGCAATTTTTAGCGGTCTCTTTTGTTTCCTTACTCGGATCATTCGTCGTGATGGCGGCGGACAAGCCCGCCACTCAGTCGACGACCGACAAACCGGCCGTCAATAAAATTTGTGCGGTCGAAGGCGGCGATCACACCGTCGACCCCGAATTTTTCACGATGTACAAAGGTCAGAAGATCGGCTTCTGCTGCAAGGACTGCATCAAAAGCTTTGAAGAAGACCCCGAGGCGTATATCGCCAAGGTGAAGGCACGCAAGGATGGGGTGAAGTAATTGGTGGTCACCGGCATGAAGAAAGTTTGCCACGGATGAACACGGATAAGAGCAAAAGAGCTTGCTTTTACGTTTGTCAAATCCGGCACGAGATCATGGTTTGATATCGGTGCCCATCCTTGGCAACTTTGCCTGCCAACCCGCGAAGAGACCCGGTGCGTCGCCTACGGCTTCCGCTTCCGGCTTAAGGGGGCGTATCATCTTTTCATGGAAATTGAATCGGCGATTTCAGTCGGTGGCATGGACTGCGCCAGTTGCGTAGCCCATGTGGAAAAGGCGGCGCGCAAGGTGCCGGGGGTGGCGACTTGCCAAGTGAATCTGGCTCGGGGGCGGGCGGTGGTGACGTTTGATCCGGCGATGACGAGCCTCGCAAAAGTTGCGGCGGCGATTACGGATTCGGGTTACACCGCTGAGCCGGAAGATGAAGGTCTTTCGACGGAAAATGTCGAGGAGCAGCGCGTTCATCGACAGAAACTTGAAGCGCTGGCCTGGTATCACCGCGCGCTGGCCGGTGTCATTCTCTGGCTGCCGGTCGAGTTCACCCACTGGGTTTTATACCTCGCTCATAACCATTCCCTTCACGCGGCGATGAACTGGGTGGCGCTGGTGACCAGCACCATCGCGATCGTCTTTGTCGGCAAAGGTTTTTACGTCGGCGCGTGGAAAGGGCTGAAGCGCGGCACGACGAACATGGACACGCTGATCGCGCTCGGGGCTACCGTCGCCTACAGCTACAGCCTGATCGCATTCGCCGGTTTCAAACTGGGCTGGTGGGGGCAACTGCCGGATCTGTATTTCATGGAAGCCACCGGTTTGCTGGCGCTCATCAGCATCGGTCACTGGCTTGAAGCCCGTGCGCGCGATTCGGCGGGGTCGGCGATCCGGCAACTGCTCAACCTTGCGCCGGCGGTCGCGCAGAAATTCGACGGCGGCCAAACCCATGAAGTTCCCGTCGCCTCGCTCGGCGTCGGCGATCGAGTGATGGTCCGTCCGGGGGATCGGGTGCCGATCGATGGCATCGTCACCGAGGGTGAATCCGAAGTCGATGAATCGATGTTGACTGGTGAGCCGTTGCCCGTCGCCAGGACCATCGGCGATAGTGTCATCGGTGGTACCGTCAACCAGAACGGACGGCTGACCGTTCGCGCCACCAAAGTCGGGCGCGACACCGCCCTCGCCCAAATCGTCAGCCTTGTCGAGAAGGCCCAGTCGAGCAAACCACCCGTTCAACAACTCGCCGATCGCATTGCGGCGATTTTCGTGCCGGTCGTCCTGGCAATCGCCCTGACCACCGGCATCGGCTGGTATCTCTGGGGCGGCGGTCATCATTGGGAAACCGCCCGAACCTGGGGCATGATCGCCAAGGCGGTGTGCAGTGTGCTGATCATCGCGTGTCCCTGCGCATTAGGCCTTGCGCTGCCCGCCGCGTTGATGGTCGGCACGGGGGTGGGCGCGCGGCGGGGAATTTTGATCCGCGATATGGATGCGCTGCAGAACGCGGAGAAAATTGACACCGTCGTGCTGGATAAAACCGGAACGATCACGCGCGGGAAACCGGCGGTGGTGGACGTGATTGAAGCCGGTTGGCCGAGCGCGGATATCCTGCGATTCGCCGCCGCCGCCGAGCAATACAGCGAGCATCCGTTGGCCAAGGCGATCGTGAATCGGGCCAGGGAACAAAAGCTAACCTTTCCCGAGACACTTGGATTTAAAAGCGAAGCCGGGTGGGGAGTGGCGGCGGAGTTGGTCGGGCAAACGGTTCTCGTCGGTAACGCGGCTCTGTTGGAAATTCACGGACTGCACGGGACTGATTTACAGAGTCAATCCGCAAGCGGTCGAACGCGGGTCTTTGTCGCCTCGCGCACCGGAACGGAGGCGGTGGTGATGCGCGGCATCATCGCCCTGGAAGATGAAATCAAACCCGATTCGCGAAGTGCCATCGCCGATCTGCACGCCCTGCGGTTGAAGACATTGTTGTTGACCGGAGACAATCGCGGTGCGGCGGAGGCGGTGGCCGCGAAGGCGGGGATTGACGAAGTGCATGCGGACGTGAAGCCCGCCGGCAAGGCCGAGGTGATCCGCGAACTGCAATCGCGCGGTCACAAGGTCGCCATGGTCGGAGACGGCATCAACGATGCCCCGGCGCTAGCCAAAGCCGATCTGGGGATCGCGATCGGTTCCGGCAGCGACATTGCGAAGGAGACGGGCGGCATCGTGCTCGTCAGCGGCAGCCTGCAGGGCGTCGGCGCGGCGATCCGGCTTTCCCGCGCGACCATGAGGACCATTCGTCAGAATCTGTTTCTCGCATTCGTGTACAACGTGCTGGCGATTCCGCTGGCGGCGTTCGGCCTGCTCAATCCCCTCATCGCCGCCGCCGCCATGGCACTGTCGGATGTCACGGTGATCGGAAATGCGCTGCGGTTGAAGTGGGTGAAGTTGGAAATCCGAAATCCGAAAAACGAAGTCCGAAAAAAGCTCGAATGAAGAAAATTCGAAGTTCGGATCGGGCGATTGATGGGAAATCGACGTAATGTTGTGCATGGGTTAGGCGCGACGCGCAGCGGAGCGCTCTCTGAACTCTACAAAAGCAGCTCCGCTACGCGTCGCGCCTGACCAAAAACGGAAAATCCGGGCGAACCCGTATGCTTCGAATCTCACTCTTTTCCCCCTTCGAACTCTTTTCTGATTTCGATTTTCTGATTTCTGATTTCCCCCCTTTTGCCTATTGACTCTACCCGCCCTCCCCGCTTCAATACCGCCGCGCAGGTTGGACGAAAGACGCGGGCGTGTGGCTCGCCGAGATTGTCGGTTGACACGTTCGACCCGCAGCGGGTGCGATGAGCCCAGGCGCTCCGCATCGGCCAGAACCCTCAACCACCGTTTTGGGGAACATGTTTATGATGACTGAATACGAATCTGACGTCGCGTTGCTGGATGCCGACTCATTCTCGGCAGTGGGCACGCTGAGAACCCGCTCGCTCGGAAAATCCCTCGATCCGGATCTTCTTTCCCCGCACACCCGCCACCCCGCCGAGGATCTCGATGCGGAATCGGACGGGTCGTTCTTCGCGCAGGCCGCCAAACGCAAGGCCCGCGACGAGGAAGAAAGCGATGAAGAGGACGGCGACAAAGAGGACGCCGAAGAAGAGGATGCAGAGGAGGAAGAGGAAGAGACCGACGAAGACGAAACGGACGATTCCGAAGAAGACGAGGATGACGACGACGACGAGGATGACGACGAGGACGAGGAAGAAGACGATTACGAGAGCCCGGACGATGAAGAGGATGACGACGACTACGATGACGATGAGGACGAGGAATTTGAAGATGAGGATGAATGAGAAGAAGTGGGGGAAGTGAGGAAGTTGTCAGTGGAAGAAGTGGTTAGTCAATGCAAATCACCGCATTCGCTAACCACCTCTTCCACTGACAACCAACAACTTCTTTTTCTCACTCCTCGCCACCGCTCCGTCGCCCGACTTTGATATCGCCGCGACGGCGTTTACCATCGACTCGTCGGCGTTTGGAGGCGCGGGAGGGGCGGGTTTTACGGCGTTTTTTGGGTTCGTGAATCGCTTGTAACAGCAGTTCCCGCAGACGGGTCAACACTTCTCCGCGATTGGCTTCCTGCCGTCGTTCGGTATCCGAGGCAATGTGAATTTCACCGGCGATCGTCCAGCGATGGCCGGCCATCTGCTGAAGGCGGAGGCGGGCGGCATCGGTCAGGCCGGTGATGGCGGAGGCGGTCACCCACAGTTCCGCCTTCGTGTTCACCTTGTTGACATTCTGTCCACCCGGACCGCTGCTGCGGGCATACTGAAAACGAACGGCGGATTCCGGCGCAAAGATCCCCGGGGCCAGTTCCACTCCTGAAGCGGGCTCTTTCCGCACGAACGTTTCGCTGTTGATCCCGGGCATGGGTTGAGCTTCACGAATCGCGCAGGACATTGATTTGACCGGGCTTGAATTCGCGGATTCGCAGCCTCACTTCCCGCGTCACGCTGGCCAGAAACATCGAGATCAGCAGCACCACCAAAACCGCCCGCATCCAGGCGACCGGATTGTTTCGCAACCGTCGCGTGGCCGTGACGCGCAGGAGCATGACAAACCCGACCACTGCGAGTGCGACATGCCCGAAGGCCCATGTCCGGGGGCCCAGCAGGAATGATCCGACGAGTTTCTCATCCGCCTCGTAAAGAAGCCAGTTGCGCCACAGCGAAACCGCGCCGCTTAAAATGAGCATTGCGACGCTGAGCCATACCACATTGCGAAACACCCATCGCGCGCGTCCGAAGACCGCCAGTTGCTGCTCTTCTTTTAAGTCAGCGGTCGCCAACGGCACCACAAACTCGAAGAACAGAACCCCGCCGACGAGAACCGTGCCCGCGACCAGATGAACCCAGCGGTTCACCGTGAAGGCAATGTTGATAAGGGGCGGAATGATTTCCATGAGCATTGATCGCCTCACTCGTTCGATGACAAACACTCAGGTACTTCCAGAACACTCTAAGGAACGGACCCGAAATAACTTCCGCGTCTGGATCGGGTGCCACAGGTCGCGGTACTC
>JANXVV010000004.1 GCA_025351525.1 Humisphaera sp.
AGACCTGACCCTGGCCTGGAACGTCAAGGGCGGCGGCCTGAGCACCAAGCCGGGCGACTTGGTCATCGTCGGCGTCCCCGAGCCGACGACCCTGTCCCTGCTGGGATTGGGAGCCATGGGATTGATGGCACGGCGGAGGAAATCGTGAGATTTCGCATTAGAATATGTTTTGTTTCACATCGTGCATTTGAGCCATTACAGTGATATAGATGGTTCCGGCGATCTTTTTGACGGTCGAGCCGCTAAAGTAGTTTTGCACCTGGAGCGTTCCAATGGATCATCGCGATCAATCCGTGTCTGACGTTACGATTGTCATCAGGACCGCTTTTGCCGGTCGGTTGGATGAAGTGGTCGAGCAGTTGAATGAAGCGGGGGTGGGAATCACCAACATTAACGAGGACGTGGCCGCGATCGAGGGGAGCTGCGAATCGAATCGCATCTTTGTGATTGAGCGTATGGAGTTTGTGGAGGCGGTGAGGACGACTTTCAATTACATCGCGGACTACCCGCCGGGCGATCCCCGGGATCGGGATGGGGCGGATGGGGTGTAGGGCGGAAAGTGAAAAAGCACATTGTGAAAAAAGCGGAATGAGCCATGGTCTCATTCCGCTTTTTTGATGGCGATTTTTTTACCGTGTCCCAGCTGCTTTGGGGTTGGTCGAGAGTGGTGTTGCCGGGCGGCCACCACTCGGCTTTGCACCTTCTTCAAGCAAGTCAGTGCCACCACACTTTGGGCAGGGGAATAGTTCGCCTGAATGCTTTGTACGATACGCCTTTATCTCGCCTGGGGTGGCTTTGAACTCATTTCTGCAGGACGGGTTCTGACAGGTCAGCGCGACGGCATCTTTCAGCGATGCCAACGCTTTGGAAGAGCTGTCTGAGGGGCGGAGTAGAACAAAAACCATCAACGTCACCGCGAATCCAGAAGCGACAAGCAGAAATTTCTGCGTCGGGGTGGCGGTACTGAACCATTCGGAAATACGGTCCATGATGCCTCATCCTTAATGCGCTTGATTATCGTTGTTCCACAACTGAGCGATCCGGTTGCGTTGGAATCCGGCGGGTAGGGATTTACCTGTCTTCAGATCGAAAAGCGAAATGTCCTCTTTGAGCATCCTTACAACGTGTCCGTCGCAGAACAGCACGTTCGATCCGCCGGTATGAAGATCGCCTGGAGCTTCCACAGGGTTAGTAGGGTCGACATTGGCGAGCCAACGTCCGGGAAGGGGCGCGTATGCCACGACGTCTGTGATTGCAATCATATCAGCTGACCGCACGACTTTACTGGCGTTCACTTCACCGCCACCATACGCCTTGGCAGCCGTCCACACGTCAGGCCCCAAGCCGAGTGACAGGTACGGAGACGCCGTTGGTCCACCGATCGAACCCCAGTCGTTATATCCGTAGGAAAATTGAATCCCGCTTTCTTCAAGAATATTTTCACCCACTTCATATCCCCAACCCGTATCGTTTGTATTTGCAACCCGAAGAGATTTTGTGTTGGCTATTGTCCAATCGAAGCTTTCGTCAGCCGATGGACATTTAAATGCTTTTTGGTTTCCATCCATAAAATAACGGAGGCGTGGCGCCCACACGTTGAACGCATCCTTCGGATAACTGCCCCCGTCTTTGGCCCCCGCGCAACCGGGATAATATCGTGACTGGTTCACATACATGACCAACGCCTGCCCCATGCTGCGGAGGTTGGCCGCGCACTTGATCGAGTTCGCCGACTGCCGGGCTTTGCTCAACGACGGCAGCAGGATGGAAATCAACAGGGCGATGATGCCAATGACGACCAGCAACTCCACGAGCGTGAAGCCCTTGGACTTACGCTGTTCCTGCGAACAGGAGATCGCCATTGGTTTCTTGACGACTTGCAACGATTTCGGGAAAGGGTTCATCAGTCTCTCCATCAAAGTCTACAATCCTCCGCGAAATCGAATGAGCACGACCTGGATGAATCCTCACCAGGATTACACGGCACGTTCGGCGGTCGCAAAAGACGGGACAGGAATAAAACGGCACTCCTGCTGATCTCGTCCCACTCTACGCGTCGTCTATCGCAAATCAATGAGAAGCCCGCGTATATTATTGAGATCCTTTGCATCGTCTTAAACCTTCAACTCAACCTGTTGCCCCAGTTGATCCTCGTATCGCCGCCGAATGGGTTCGACGATCTGCTTGATGAACCGATCGACCTGTTGCGGTGCCCGACCGACAAAGGATGCCGGATTGAGAACCTTCGATAGCTCCACTTTGTTGAAGGCGGTGTCCCCGGCCAATCGTTCGATCAAATCATTCGGCTTGCCCTGCGATTTGACGATTTCCGAAGCGGCCAGGCTGTGGGTGCGGATGCGTTCGTGCAATTCCTGACGATCGCCGCCGGCCCGGACACCGGCCATGAGGATTTCCTCAGTGGCCATGAAGGGCAGTTCGGCCATCACGGCAGCGGCGATGGTGTTGGGATAGACGACGAGGCCCCGAGCCACATTCACGATGATTTGCAGGCAGCCGTCGATCGCGAGAAAGGCTTCGGGGATGGCCAACCGTTTGTTCGAGGAATCATCCAGGGTTCGCTCGAACCACTGCTCGGCGGCGGTTTGCAGAGGGCTGGTGGACAGGGAAATGACGAATCGCGACAACCCGGTGGCCCGTTCGCAGCGCATCGGGTTTCGCTTGTAGGCCATTGCGCTGGAACCGACTTGTTCCTCCTCGAACGGTTCCTCGATCTGCTTCATCCCGGCAAGCAGGCGGATGTCGTTGCAGAAGCGATGGACGCTGGCGGCGACACCGGCCAGGGATGAGACGACCGCCGCGTCGAGTTTTCGCGGGTAGGTTTGACCGGTCACGTTAAACGATTCCTTGAAACCGAACCGCTCGGTCACCATGGCATCGAGCATGTCGACTTTGAGCTCATCGCCCTCCAGTAGGCTCATGAAGGAGGCCTGGGTGCCGGTGGTTCCCTTGACGCCGCGAAAACGCATGGAGTCGATGCGGTATTCCAGTTCTTCGAGATCCAGTGCGAAGTCCTGGGCCCAGAGCGTTGCGCGTTTACCGACGGTGGTGAGCTGCGCGGGTTGAAAGTGGGTGTAGCCGAGCGTGGGGAGATCTTTCCATTGGTGGGCGAAGGTGGCGAGTGCGTCGATCGCGTTGGCGAGGCGAACCGAGATGAGTTGCAGCCCTTCGCGCATGATGAGCAGGTCGGCATTGTCGACGACATACTGGCTGGTGGCGCCGAGATGGATGATCCCCTTGGCGGCGGGGGCGGCTTCTTCAAACGTGTGGACGTGGGCCATCACATCGTGGCGCAGGCGTTTTTCCCAATCGGCGGCGCGGGCGAAGTCGATGTCTTCCAGCCTGGCCTCCATCTCGGCGATGGCTTCCTCGGTGATGCGGGTGATGCCGAGTTCGCGTTCGGCGCGGGCCAGCTCGAGCCACAGTTTCCGCCATAGACTGAATTTATGCTGGGGTGAAAACAGGCGGAGCATTTCTTTGGAGGCGTTGCGAGAAGTGAGCGGCGATTCGTAGGTGTCGTATGCCATGGTGGATTGATTCTAACCGCATTGGGGGAGGTGAAAAGAGCGGGTCAGAGCGGACCTGCAATAACTTCCGCGTCTGAATCGGGTGCCACAGGTCGCGGTAC
>JANXVV010000005.1 GCA_025351525.1 Humisphaera sp.
GCTTCCAGCCCGTGTTCTCAGTAGCCCGCGATTTCGACCGATACTCCGATCGAACCAGCCCGAGCGAAGCGCTCTTGCTTTCTCGTCCAGAGCACCAGGCCAATTCAAAAACCCGCCTGCGCAATCTCCACCGCCTTCAACATCGCCTTCGCCTTGTTCATGGTCTCCTCATATTCACTCGCCGGCACGCTGTCTGCCACCACGCCCGCGCCGGCTTGGACATCGTAGACACCATTCCGCCATACGATGGTGCGCAGCGCGATGCACGTATCCAGATTCCCCGCGAAATCCAGGTATCCCACCGCGCCCCCATAGGGCCCGCGGCGAGTCGGTTCCAGCTCATCGATAATTTGCATCGCCCGAATTTTCGGCGCACCGCTCACCGTTCCCACCGGCAGCGAAACGCGCAGCGCGTCCAAGGCGGTGAAGCCTTCCGCCAGCGTTCCCGTCACATTCGTGGTGATATGCATGACATGGCTGTATCGCTCCACGCTCATCATGTCCGTCACCTGAACGCTGCCTACCTTCGCCACCCGGCCCACATCGTTGCGGTGCAGATCGACCAGCATGATGTGCTCGGCCCGCTCTTTCGGGTCGGCTAACAATTCCTTTTCGAGCAGCAGGTCCTCGGCATCGGTATGCCCTCGCCGACGCGTGCCCGCGAGCGGTCGGCTGGTCACTTTGCCATCGATCACCCGGCACATGATTTCCGGGCTTGCCCCGATCAACGTGCAACTCGGGCTTTTTAAATAAAACATGAAGGGGGAAGGATTGATGATGCGCAGCGCGCGGTAGACATCGAACGGGTCGGCGGCGCTTGGCACGCGTAGCCGTTGGCTGGGCACGAATTGAAAGATGTCGCCCGCCTTGATGTACTCCTGTCCTTTCCGAACCGCTTCTTCAAATTCATCGCGCGTGAAATTGCTCGTGAATTGTAGGCTCATCGGTGCGCGTGGGTCGATTTCACCGAGTGCGGACAACGGGGGTTGTTGCAGGCGCGAGACCAAGCCGTCGATCCGATGGCAGGCATCGCGATACGCTGCGGCCACGTCGCCGCCTTCGGGAATCACCGCGTTGGCAACGACTTTGATCGTCTTGTCGACGTGATCGAAAATCACCAGCTCTTCATAATATCCAAACAGCAAATCCGGCAGACGGCGATCATCCTTCGGCGGATGATCGAGCTTTTCCGCTTCGTAATATCGAACCGTGTCGTACCCGGCAAACCCCACGAGCCCGCCGGTGAACGCCGGCAGATTGGGATCTTTGTGATAGCGGCGCGGGGGCATCAATTTTTGCAGATCGGCCAGCGGATCGGTGGTTTTAAATTCCTCCGCATGGCGCGGCGTGAGAATGGCGGCATTGCCTTCAGCGACCTGATAAATTTTAGACGGGCTGGTGGCGATAAAGCTGAATCGCCCGACCTTTTCATTGCCGATCACGCTTTCGAGCAGAAATGCGTGCGGGTCGCGCCCGAGCAATTCAAACGCCGTCACCGGGGTGAGCCGGTCGGCCAACAATTGGCGGTAGACGGGGACGATGTCAGCCGTGGCGGCGCTGGAAATGAACGCCGGCAATTCGGGAAAATACTTGCGCATTGGGACGAATGGTATCGGAAAGCCCCGCGAAAACTAAGAGCTTCCAAAACAACATTGAATTCAGGATTCAAGCTTTCCAAAAATTATCGCGACGCACGACAACCCGTTAGAATCGACCGGCTCATGCGAATCGGTTTGGTCTCCTACGAATATCCCCCGCAGAGCGGCTTTGGCGGCGTGGGAACTTACGTCTATCGCCTGGCCGGTGCGCTCGGGCGCGCGGGGCATGAGGTGGTGGTGCTGGCCGGGCCGACCGATGTGCCGGAGGAATGGCCGCAGACGAATGTGACACTGCATCGCATCGAGGCGTATTACGATCCACCGCGAATTCCGGGGATGCGCTTTTTGTGGTGGAACCTCATCGCGAAATATCTGGAGAAGTTTCATCGGATTGTATGGCACTGGTTGAAATGGAATTTAGCCAGTGGACCGGCGCTCGCCGCGATTCATGCGAAGACGCCGTTGGACGTGATTGAAGCCCCTGAGCACGCGGCAAACGGGTTGTACGCGGGTTGGATGCGGCGCTGGCCGATGGTGATCCGGCTGCACGGGCCGTGGGATTTATTCTTCGGCATCAATCGCACGAAGGGCGCGGCACTCAACCGACTGCTGGCCTGGCTGGAGCGACGGAGTTGCGACTACGCGCAGGTGCTGACCGCCCCCAGCCGCACGATGGCGGCGTTTATGTTCGAGCGCTGGCGGTTGCCGGAGATGCCGACGCCGGTGCCCAATTTCATGGACGTGCCGGAGTTCCCCGCCCCACTGCCGGCGGTCGGCCAAGCGCAGCGAATCGTCTGCGCAGGTCGGTTGGAACGATTCAAGGGGCAGGACACGCTGGTGAAAGCATTTGCTAGAATCGCGATACAACACCCGCAAGCCGAGTTGATTTTGATCGGGCCGGATCAGTGGTCGACCGCGTTTACGTTTTCACAACTCATCGATCGGTGGGTCCCCGATGCGGAAATTCGGCGGAGGATTTTCCTGACCGGACCGCAGCCTTTGGAAAAAGTGCAGGAGGCCTTGCGCGGGGCGGCAGTGGCAGTGGTGTGCAGCGCGGGATTTGAAAGTTTTTCGTTCAGCACGCTGGAAGCGATGGCCTGGGCAAGGCCGGTGATCGGCAGCCGCGTGGGAGCGGTGCCGGAACTGCTGGATCACGGGCGCTGCGGTTTGACGGCGGCACCGGGCAACGTGGCGCAGTTCGCCGAGGCATTGCATACGCTGCTTTCGGATCGCGCGCTGTGCGAGCAATTGTCAATCGCGGCCCACGAAAAGGCGCGGCGGTGTTACGACACGACGGCGGTGCTGCCGGCGTTTGTGGAGGTGTTCGAACGAGCGCGAGCCAACTTCCATGCAAATAAATAAACTAAGCGGTTCTTATTTTAGCGGCTGTGCCGAAGGCACGCGTTTCTTCCTCGACCCAGGAAAAAACGCGTGCCTTCGGC
>JANXVV010000052.1 GCA_025351525.1 Humisphaera sp.
CCCACCGGCCGTAACTTCGCGGCGGGGATGAGCGGCGGTGTCGCGTATGTGTATGACACCGATGGTCAGTTCGCCCGCCTCTGCAACACCGATCAGGTCGAGCTCGAAAAGCCGGAGACTGACGATGACAAGGCGACGATCAAACGGCTGCTGGAAAATCATGTGAAGTTCACCGACAGCCCGGTGGCCAAAGCGATTCTGGCGGATTGGGAGAATGAGCTGCGCTGGTTTGTGAAAGTGCTGCCGACGGATTACCGCAATGCGCTGGCTAAGATGGTGGAGAGTGAGGAGGCGGCGCGTTTGGGTAAATTGCAAACTGCTGCAAAGTAAGGGGGGGGGAAGGCGAGTGAATTTTTTTCGCGAGGAAGTTTACAAAGCGGCGGCTGAAGAGCATGTCGTCGTGGCCGGAGAGTTGTATGATAGCGGTCGGTATGTCCTGTGCTGCTACGTCGCAGGCTTATCGGTCGAATGCATGTTGCGGGCCTATCGCCTATTGAAGAATCCGCAATTTGACTCGAAGCATGATCTTAAAATACTGAGCGAAGACTGCGGATGGTCAGCGTATGTTCCCGAGCAGTCGTCCGCGAAAATTGCTGGAGCCTTAAAGGGAGTGTACACCAGATGGGATAATGCCCATCGATTCCGATCGACAATCGAATATCAGCGATATCTGCGTCGTCGAGGTTTGCATCAAGGTATCCGAGGTGACTTTGTGAAAGAGCAAACCCGGCAGGCATTGCAAGCCGCTGAAATCCTCGTACGGATTGGAGCATCATCATGGCCACGCGAATAAAGCAGGACAAATTGATTGACAAAGTTACAACGGCTCTCAAATCGAGCTTCCCGGGTGCCCAATTGGATCTCGAAACTCTTGCTGACGGGCGCGTCGGGGGAGAAATTGCGTGGTCCAAATTTAACCCGAACGATGGATATGCGGACCAGGTAAAGCTGTCGAGGGCGTTGAAAGAAAAGCTTGGCGCTGACGCGGTACAAGTAGGATTGATCTTTACGCTCACGCCCATCCAGAAGAAAGTCATGGACGAAGATCGCCTTGCCGAGGAGGAATCCATCCTCTCCACCGCGAAGAGCATCTTGCGGGATCGCCGCAGAAAAGCCCGTTCGAAAATCTCCAATGGTATTAATGGCCACCCTGCTCCGAAGAAAAGGAAATTAACCACCCATGGGTAAGCCCACCGGTTTCATGGAATTCAAGCGCGAGACACCCACCCGGCGTCCCGTGAACCTCCGCATCCTCGACTGGAAGGAAGTCTACGAAGATTTCCCCGAAGACAAATTGCGCGCCCAGGGGGCCCGCTGCATGGATTGCGGAATCCCCTTCTGCCATGGTCATGCGATCAACGGCAACGCACTCGATTCCGTCGGTTGCCCGCTCGGCAATCTCATCCCCGACTGGAATGATCTGGTCTATCGCGGGCGCTGGCAGGATGCGCTCGACATGCTGTTCAAAACGAACAACTTCCCGGAATTCACCGGCCGCATCTGCCCGGCCCCCTGCGAAGAAGCGTGCGTGCTCGGCATCAATGAAAAGCCGGTCACGATCAAGAACATCGAAGTGTCGATCATCGAGCACGCCTTTGCCAATGACTGGGTCAAGCCGCAACCACCCCTCACGCGCACCGGCAAAAAGGTCGCCGTCATCGGTTCTGGTCCCGCCGGCTTGGGGTGTGCGGCTCAGCTCAACAAAGCCGGTCACGAAGTCACCGTCTACGAGCGGTCCGATCACGTCGGTGGCCTGCTCACCTACGGCATCCCCGAGTTCAAGCTGGAAAAGCGCATCGTCGATCGCCGGGTCGATCTGATGAAAGCCGAGGGCATTCACTTCATCACGAATGCCAACGTCGGTTTTAATGTGAAGATCGAAGAGCTTCGCCGCGATTTTGACGCGGTGGTTCTGGCGGGCGGCGCGACCAAGCCGCGCGATCTCCCCGTTCCCGGGCGCGAATTGAAGGGCATTCATTTCGCGATGGATTATCTTCCCCAAGGCAACAAGCGGGCGCTCGGCGACAAGGTCGAGCAGGAACTGATCGACGCCAAGGGCAAAAACGTGGTTATCCTCGGTGGCGGTGACACCGGCGCCGACTGCCTGGGCACCGCCGAACGCCAGGGCGCGAAATCGATCAAGCAATTCGAGCTGATGCCCAAGCCCCCCGCCGATCGCGAACATGCCATCGTCAAGGATGGTCGACTGCTCCCCTGGCCCTATTGGCCGATGATCCACCGTTCGTCGTCCGCGCACGAAGAAGCCGACCAACTCTTCGGCGTGGAGATCCGCGACTACTCGATCAACACCAAACACTTCAGCGGTGAAGCCGGTGTCGTCAAAAAATTGAACGGCATCAAACTGACCTGGACCAAAGCCCCCGATGGCCGTCCCGCCATGCAGGAAATCCCCGGTTCCGAGTTCGAGCTGGATTGCGACCTCTGCCTGCTCGCCCTTGGCTTCGTCAGCCCCGAACACCCCGGCCCCATCGACCAACTCGGCCTGACCAAAGACCCGCGCGGCAATGTGAAGGTCGATGAACATTACATGACCAGCCTCCCCGGCGTGTTCGCCGCCGGTGACATCCGCCGCGGCCAATCGCTCGTGGTCTGGGCCATCAGCGAAGGCCGGCAGGCGGCAAGAGGCGTGGATGAATTTTTGATGGGGAAGACGGATTTGCCGTATTTGAAGCTGTTTTGAGATACAATTACGAAGGCAATTATTCCCATTTAGACGTTCGCCCTCGCGTGTGACGTGGAGAAATTATGACCCTCATGCTGGAGTTGCCCACCCGCGTGGAAGCCGATCTCACTGCGGAAGCGGTTCGACATGGCCTACCACTACAAGAATATGTGCTCCGTCTGCTTTCAACCGCCGCGCACGTCCCCGCATCGATGACGGGCGCAGAACTTGTGGAGTATTGGAGGCGAGAGGGCTTACTAGGCACGCGCATGGACATCACCGATAGCCTGCAGCATGCACGTACGCTTCGTGAATCCGCTGAACGGCGAGATAAAACTTGATCTGATCCGGCGGGTCTATGAAGATATTGGACACTGATATTTTAATCGATATTCAGCGTAACCACCGCCCGGCCATCAATTGGTTTGCCACCTTGAACGAACCACCCTGTGTTCCGGGTTTTGTAATTATGGAATTAATTCAAGACGCGCGCAATGCACAAGAAGTCAACGCAGCGATGAAGCTGGTCGCTCCTTTACCAATCATTTGGCCCACCGCATCGGACTGCTCACGCGCACTTCTTGAGTTTTCGCGATTCCATTTATCCGACGGACTGGGGCTTCTGGATGCCTTGATCGCTGCTTGCGTAATTGGCCAATCCGCAACCCTATACACGTTCAATGTGAAGCACTATCGGGTCGTTCCCGGACTTACCATCGAACAGCCGTATACACGATAACGGACACGATCGCCTTTAAAGGAACTTCATGCACGCATCGGAAACCAAACTGCGCCAGTTGATCGAAGGACAGAAGCAGTACGTGGTTCCGCTCTTTCAACGACCCTATAGCTGGTCTGAAAAGCAGTGGAAGGCGATGTGGACTGATGTCATTGAACAATCCCGCCACGACGATGGCCGCCCGCATTTTTTCGGGTCCATTGTGACTGCACCCGCGAGGTCTGTACCGCACGGCGTCGGCAAGTATCTGTTGATCGACGGACAGCAGCGCATCACAAGCGCCCAAGTTTTGCTTGCCGCCATTCGCGACGCGGCAAAGCGTATTGGGAATGCCAAGCTGCACGAGCGAATTAATGGCCAATATCTCGTAAACGCTTACGAAGAGGGTGATGAGCAGCTCAAGCTACTTCCCACTCAGGATGACCGGGAGGCGTTTCGGGCGATTATGCAAAATGAGGCCATTCCCAGCGGCAGGCTGAGTGGATGTTACCGCTTTTTTCAATCGAGGGTCGACCGCTTAACCGCAGATCAACTCGAAGCCGTCCACACGGCAATCGTAGATCGGCTGTCGCTCGTCAGTATCACGTGCGACGATCAGGATAACCCACATCTCATCTTTGAAAGTCTCAATGCAAAAGGTGAAAAACTGACTGCGGCCGATCTCATTCGCAATTACCTGCTGATGCGGATTCACGTCGGTGACCAGGCCAGACTTTTCAACTTGTACTGGCTGCCCATCCAGCAGGCGTTATCGAATGAACTCACGGAGTTTGTGCGCCATTACCTGATGAAAGAGGGGAAGATATTAAAGGAAGCCGATGTCTACCTTGAACTAAAAGACCGTCTGTCAAACGAGACCCCCGCTCATGCCGAGTCGTTTCTCCGCGATCTCCACCGACACGGCATGATCTACGCGAAATTCATCGCTCCCTCGCGGGAAAGCGACAGTGAACTCGCCAAGCGTCTCGACCGCGTGTGCCGATTGAAAGTCACGGTGGCATATCCGTTTCTTCTTCGGGTTTTTGATGCTTACGAGAAACATGCGCTTGGGCATGATCAGGTACTCGAGACACTCGACCTCCTCGAGTCTTTCGTGATCCGACGTTCTATTTGCAGCTTACCTACAAATCAGTTGCGGCGAATGCTGCCTCCGGTCTTCGACGCCGCTGGGGGCGCGGGCCCAGGATTTGTGGAAGGCCTCCGCACTCAGTTGGGAGGCAAGCGCTGTCCCGATGATGGGGCCTTTGCCTCCGCCCTCGCTCGTGAGCAAGTCTATTCGAGCACGGAGAAAAATGCGCGCGTGCGCCTTATTCTCGAACGGCTTGAACAGTCGTTTGATCACAAGGAACCAGCCGACCTTTCTAAAGCCACTATAGAGCATGTGCTACCGCAAACTTTAACGCGCGCGTGGGAAGAGGAGCTTGGAGCCGGTGCGCAGGAACTCTGGCAACGCCTACTTCACACGCTGGGTAATCTGACCCTCACGGGATACAACGCCGAGATGTCAAACCAACCTTTCAACATCAAACGCACATCGTTAGTTGCCAGCCATTTTGAGCTGAACCGCGATCTTGCGGAAGTGCCGCGCTGGACCGCAGACGTCATTGTTGCACGAGGTCATAAGCTGGCAGATCGCGCGATCACGATTTGGGAAGACGTTGGCCGAACGCCGGAACCAGCAGCACAAGACCGACGAGCCAATCACCCGCCAGTCGCAGTGCGTTTCAAAAACTTGAAGCAACCCGTTACCAACTGGAAAGAGGCGTTTCTCCGGCTATTGGAGAATTTTGACGCTGTGTGCCCGGGCCTTCTTTCGCGAATCGCAGCAGACGGTCTGCTGCCTGCCGTAATTGCCATCAATGCCGATCGGTTTGGCCGATCGAACGCTCAAATCGGGAAGGTCTGCGTAAATACTCACGCAAGCGCGGCAACGCTGCAAGATTGGTGTAGAAAGATTGCATTGATTGCAAAAATCGACGTGGCAGATTTCGAGTTTTTGACGAATGGCGATGCACCAACGGTCTCAGTGCTGCTTCCTATATGTTGAAAAGCGGTGGTATCCTGCGAAGTCATCCGTTGAACAGTCACGTGGCTACGCCAAGATGTTGCGCGACCGCGATAAGGAGCTGGGATGAAGAACTATCATTTCACAGTGGTCATCCACCGGGACGAGAATGGCCGATTCGTCGCCATTTGTCCCGGACTTCAAGGTTGTTACACCGAAGGGGAAACGGAAGCCGAGGCGCGGGAACTGATTGAGGATGCGAGCAAACTGCACCTTGAAGATCGACTTGAGCGCGGCGAACCGATTTACGAAGAAGTCGGCGTGACCCAGGTGCAAGTCGCGGTTTGAGTCGTTTCCATGAGGCAGCACCTCCCGGCGCTACCCGCCAAGGACATTATCCGCATCCTCGAACGGCATGGTTTTGTGCAAGTCCGCCAAAGCGGGAGCCCTGCGATCTTTCGCCGCTTAGACGGACATGGGACAACCGTACCCATTCACGACCAAAGACCGCTCGGCGGCAGCCTCCTGCGCCAAATTATGCGAGATGCCAGTTTGAGCGTGGACGATCTTCTCGGATAACAGGTATGCTGTCGCTTGCGGATTGTCCGCAAGCCCATTCTTCAACCTACACCAGAAGGAACCCCACGATGCCCCCCTCTCTCATTCCGTCGAAAAAACTTTCCACACGCCCCATGCTTTTCGCCGGCGTCGTCGCGTCAGGCTTGGCGTACCTGTTTCTCACCGCCGGCAATCCGCCCCGCGCAACTGCCGAGGACAAGGTCAGCCAGACCGTGAAAGCCGCTGAGGGGCATATGATGCCCAAGGGCGAAGTGCTGATGACCAAGGACATCAGCCTCGACCAGGCCCACGCCATGCTCGCGGCGGCGGCGGCAAAGGCGGCGGAGATCAATACCAAGATGGATATCGCCGTCGTCGATGCCGGTGGCAATCTTAAGGCATTCATCCGCATGGATGGCGCATGGCTGGGGAGCATCGACATCGCCATCAAGAAGGCGCATACCGCGCGGTGGTTTGACATGCCGACCGGGGAAATCGGGAAATTGTCGCAGCCGGGTGGCCCGCTGTTCAACATCGAGCAATCGAACGGTGGATTGATCACCTTCCCCGGTGGCATCCCAATCAAGTTGGCGGATGGAACGGTCATCGGCGCGATCGGGGTATCCGGGTCCACCGTCGAAAACGATCACATCGTCGCAACGGCGGGAGCGGCGGCGATCAAGTGAGCTCGCGGTAAAAAACTCGATAGCCGTGGGCGGAAGCCCCGGGCCTGCCGGCCACGGCTATCAACTGATTAATTCATCGCCACCACGATCAGTTGCGCGCATACGATCGGAGCCAGCATTCCCAGTGGTGCCACTGCCGCATATGCGACGGCGGGAACATCCGATCCGGTCAGATCATGACTGAACAGTAAAGAGGGCGAACTGGTCATCGCGCCGGCAACCCACCCGCTTAACGTCAAGAAGTTCAACCGCAGAACCCGCCTGGCGAACATGCCCACCAGCAGCACTGGGAGCGTGGTGATGACCGCGCCCCAGATTACAAAATCGATCCCCCCGCCGTGCGAAACCCGCTGAATGAAATGATTGCCGGATTGCAGTCCGATGCACGCCAGAAAAATCGCCAGGCCAAAATCGCGGAACAACTGGTTGGCGGCGACCGGCATGTACCACACCACCGAGCCGACATTCCCCAACTGCGACAACAGAATCGCCGCGAGCATCGGCCCACCCGCCAAACCGATGCGCAATTTAATACTGAGGCCGGGCAAGGCAATGGGAATACTTCCGATGAACACGCCTAAAACAATCCCGAGAAAAATTGGCACGAGTTGCGGTCGATTGAGCGTATCCGGTGAGTTGCCCAATTCGGCTTCGACCATTTTCAATCCCGCCTCCGGCCCGACTGCCGTCACACGATCGCCGAATTGAAGGCGGAGGGATGCCGCCGGGGAAAGTTCGATGCCGGAGCGATTTACGCGTGCCACCGTCACGCCGGTTCGCCGCGTCAAATCCAGTTCTCGCAAGGGCCGACGAAGGATCTGCGTGCGCGTGACCACCAGATCCATCCGCCGAACGTCGCCGCTGCTACCCACATCCGTCGTGCTCGGACGGCCCATCAGGCTGACCAACTCGTCCAAGCCTTCTTTCGATCCCACCGCCCGGTAAATGTCCCCGACGCGAATCTCGGTGTCGCCGGTGGGGACGATCACAAAATCATTCCGCAGCAGGCGGCTGAACGTGATGCCCCGCGCCCGCAACAGTGGATGCTCTTTCAACACCTTGCCCGCATGTTCTTCACGGGTGATTTCCATATCCAGGTGCCCGATCGCCGGTCGATGCGATTGCTCGGCGGCGACCATCGCCGTCCGCTCCCGCTCCATATCCACGCGGAATATCCGGCGAAGCAGCGCGATTACCAGAATGGGCCCGAGGATGCCGAAGGGATAGGCGACGGTGTACGCCAGACTCGCTACTTCAGTGGCGGGCAGGATTTTTTCAGGAGTGCCGGCCAGCACATGACCGAGCGATTCCTGCCCCGCCGCCAGGCCGGGTGTGGTGGTAAAAGCGCCGGCGTATAAGCCGGATGCCGACGCGCGGGACAGCTTCGCGACCTTCACGATTCCAATCGTCAGCAGCGCCCCAAGGCCGATGACTGCCAGCGACAGAAGATTCAACCGCAATCCTTCGCGTCGCAAAGAAGCCATGAAACCCGGCCCCACCTGCAGGCCGATGGCGTAGACGAAAACGATCAGCGCGAAATCCCGCACGAACTCCAGCACTTTCGCATCGACCGCGAGACCCAACTGCCCGAAGAGCAATGCCGAAAATAAAACGCCGGACACCCCGAGACGAATCCCGCGCACGCGCACCGCCCCCAACCCAAGGCCCAGCACGACCGCGAGGGAGAGCATCGCCATTCCCGCCGCCGCCGAGCCGGCGGGGATGATTTCACTGAAAATTCGCATGTTGAGCATTGAGTTCAATCACCTCCGCCAACCGTTCATATTCGCCGGGCAGGTTATAGACCTGACAGCATGGCCTGACGAACGTGCGGCCACCCCAGATCATCACCGGCACTTCAATGCGATGTTCCGAATAGAGCTTTTGTTGCAGTTGCAACGATTGAGAAACCGTGAGCCGATCGAGCGGCGCGGGCAGAGGCAACGCGGCCATCGAACCGATGAGGCTTCCCTCCAAAGGGCTGAGCGGTTCCACCTTCCAGCGATCGCACAGCATCTGCTGTACCCACACCGCAAGCCGATGATTGTGGTCGCGGATTTTCGCCCATCCCAAGTCGCTCATAAACGCGAGCGCGGCTGGAATCGTGAGCCATCCGCTGATATCCCGAGTGCCCTGCCATGAAAACTCGCGTGCGAAACCTTCGCCCCAATGGTGACTGATCGCCGTGGGATGCACCTGCGATTGGCGGTCGGGGCTTACCCACAAAAACGCGCTGCCCTTCGGTGCGCAGGCCCATTTATGAAGATTGGCGGTGTAGTACTTCGCTCCAATCTCCGGCACATTCAGCGGCAGCATTCCGGGCGCGTGGGCACCATCGACCAGCACATCGATCCCGCGCGCCGCGCAGATTTGGGCGATGCGTTGAACCGGAAAGATAAGGCCTGTCGGCGACGTCACATGATCGATCACCAGCAGCCGGGTGTTGGACGATAAACCCCCGGCAACGCTCTCCACCACTTGATCGGCCGACTGAAGGGGCAACGTCAATTCGATCTGTCGGCAGACCGCATCGCTCCGCCCCGCCACATGCCGCATCGCCTGCCACACGGCGTTGTAGGCGTGCGTCGTCGTCAGCAGTTCATCGCCCGGTTTCAACCGGAATGACTGAAGTACGGCGTTTACCCCTTCGGTGGCGTTGGTGACCAACCCAAAATCTTCCTCGCGCAAGCCGAGCCATTCCGCGACTGGCCGCTTCGCATGGCCGATCAACTCTATCGCCCGTCGGCCAAGCAACTCGATCGGTTCGGCTTCGATTTTCCTCCGCCATTCGGTTTGCCGCTCGAAGACCACACGCGGCATTGCGCCGAAGGAGCCGTGATTGAGAAATGCGATGCGCTCATCCAGCATCCATTGTGAGCGGAGATTTGCGCGAAGCGGAGAGGGAGGAGTGCTCATCGACAGAAGCATACGTCGAAATGCTTCCGCGTCCCACCTATGTGAGTGAACTGGTCAAATGCACTCAAGTCATATCCAAGCCGGGACGGGGCGGTGAGCAGCAGCGAACTGCGCAGCCCCGGATTTTTTGAACCGCTCAAAGAATCCGGGGCTGCGCAACTCGCTAGCGCTCGTCGCTCCACCCCCCGCTTGGAGAGTGCAGGATCAGTTCACATACGCCAATTCGTTCGTGAACAAAAGCGCCTGGGTATACAGTTCCCACGGCATCATCGGTTTGCGGTTGACGTAATCGCCCTGGTTCTGCACGGCTCGCCGCATATCGCCGTATTTATTTCCGCCGGCGGCTTTGGGGATTCGCTTGACGAATTTACCGGGACCTTTTTTCAGATCATCCGCCGAGGCGGTCTTGGTCTCCCCGTTGTCCTTTTCCTCAGACACGAATTCCATCGCGAACTGCACCTCCTCGGCGCGCGGCGTGCGTTGAAACAGCACCTCATAAATCGCCCGCACTTTATCCCCGTCATTCGTCGCAGCGACAAACTCCGGTCGCGTCGTGATCTTCCGGGCCACATCAATGCTCATCGGGCTGTTCATGAAAAACAATGCCTGCTGCGGCACGATCGTCGTCGTGCGATGGCTGTTGGTCATGTCGGGGTCGCTGAAGTCGAACTGCTGCATCAGTTCCGGCACGCTGCCGCGATCGATATAGCCGTAGACGGAGCGGCGGTTGCTGTAGGGCTCATCGGTGAGGTTCACCGGTTTGCCACCGACGGTGAGATCGGCCTTGCCGGTGAACTGCACCATCGTGTCGCGCACGGCTTCGAAATCGAGTCGCCGAAGATTTGCCCGCCAGAGCAACCGATCGCCTGGGTCTTTTTCCGCGAACGCCGCATTCGTCTCGCTGCTCTGCTGATACGTGCTGGACAGCATCACCATCCGGTGCATCTGCTTCAGCGACCAGCCTTCCTGCATGAATCGCGACGCCAGATAATCCAGCAGTTCCGGATGGCTCGGCGCTTCGGATTGCACACCTAGATCATCGGGGGTCCGCACGAACGCTTCCCCAAAATGATGCATCCAGAGTCGGTTGATCATCGTGCGGGCAGTGAGTGGATTATCTTTGCTGGCGATCGCGCGGGCCAATTCAAGTCGACCGCTGCCGAGAGTGAAGGGCTTGCGATTCGGGCCTGCCAGGATTTCCAGGAACTGGCGCGGCACCACCGGCCCACGGTTCTGGGCTTCACCGCGAATGAAGATCGGTGAGTTATGCGGGGTCGGCGCATCGGCCACGATCATCGGGGTGGCGGGCGCGCCGGGGTGGGTCAGGTCCAACTCGTTCAATTCGGTGAAGGCGAACTTGCGATAGGCATTTCCATTCTGCTGCGGGATCTCTTGAATATAACTGTGCAGCCGTTCGCTGTCGGCAAGTTCGACGGCGGCGTGGACCGGAGCGGGGATTTGGATCAGCTCAACCAGATTCTCATCATAACCCTTTACTTCAGTGGCCGTCGCCGCACGATTCGCCTGTACGTAAGCGCTGGCTTTCGGTTGAATGCCCGCGAAGAGTTTGCCGTACACCGCCGCCACGTCGCGAAGCGTTTTGAGCGATTCAGGCGACACTTCCTTGAATGCCGCAACGACCAGCGGATTCACGGATAGGCGACCGAATTTTCCTCCCGGCGACATCTTTCCCGTGGCGATTTCAGCCAGGATTTCCCTGGCTTTCGACGTGATCTGATCCGCCGGGACCTCCGCGAAACGGAGGATCGGCCCGAAAATCGCCGCCTCGCGCGGACGCAGGCGGAACTGCTGAAAAATCTCCTTGTCCAATCCCAACTCGGCGATCAATTTATTCCGCGTGACGAGATCATCGCGATCACCCTTGCGGCCATACATCGCAATCAGCACATACCCGGC
>JANXVV010000100.1 GCA_025351525.1 Humisphaera sp.
GTGCCATTTCCCGCCGGGCACGAGCAAGTGGAACAAGATCGAGCCTCGGCCGTTCTGCCATGTGACGCAGAACTGGCGAGGCAAGCCATCGATAAGCCACGATCTGATCGTGAAACTCATTGGCGGCACGACGACCAGCGCCGGACTGAAAGTCAAAGCCGCGTTGGATCCGGAACGCTGCGAGAGCGGAATCAAGGTCAGCAATGAAGCGCTGAACGCCGTGAACATTGAGCGTGACGCGTTCCACGGAGAGTGGAACTGTTCCATTCGGCCAAACGCAAAAGTCGCATGGGTTATCGATGCGCGCAGCCTAAGATCAACCCTCATGGAATGCCATCGCGACAATCGCGGGAATCGGCTGACACAGTCCCAAGAAGGCAGGACAAAAACAACCTACCTGTCGCCAGCCCATATTTTTCTTGACAATCCAAGCCTCACCCCGGCACAATTGAACTGCGGGCGAAGCGGTGCTTCGCGGCATTTCAATTCACGGTCTTTTGAGGAAGGAACACTCCATGAAACTGCACACGATTCTTGCCATTTCTTTCGTCGGGCTTCTGGCTGTCGCCACTTTGGGCCATGCGGCGGATGCGGCCAAACCGGATGTGAAGGGTGTTCGTTTGATCAAACCCTACAGCGATCTCAAAGACCTGACCGCCGAGCAGACCACCAAGTTGAAAGAGATTCGCAAGAAATACTCGGATGAGATCAAGGATCTCGAAGCCAAGCAGAAGGACGAGATGATGATGGTGCTGACCGACGCCCAGAAGAAGGAGCTTGGCGACACGAGCAAGAAAACCCCCAAGGGGAAGATGAAGGATGAACCCGCCACGCCGGTGGCACCGAGTGATGCAAAGACCCCGGCACCGGCGAAGTAGACTCTACTGAACGGCTTGGATTTCAGAGTAGATATTTTGAAAATGGTGGCATCGGCGTCTCGCCCGTGAATTTCCTGGCCAAGAAGCACGGGCGGGACGCCCATGCCACCGACATGGTATCATTCCCCCGCGTGGCAACTGCTCCCCTCTCATTATGGCCATCGCTGGATTTCTCACCGAACGGAGATTTTGAGACGTTCCTGAAAAGCGTTCCGGCGCGGTGGGTGGTCTACCTACTGACCGATGCCGCCGATCAACCCATCCAACTGCTCTGCGTCAAAAACCTTCGAAATAGCTTGAAATGTCGGCTGGGGGTGGATGAATTGATCGGGCTTTCCCGGCGCGTCAACTATCGCGAACTGGTTGGCCGAATCTATTGGCGACCGGTGGACAGTGCCTTCGAGGCGGACTGGGTGTACTGCGAAACCGCCCGCGAGATTTTTCCGAAATCTTACCGGGGGATGGTTGGATTTCGGCCGGCGTGGTTCATTCACATCGACTGCGACGCGGATTTTCCCCGCTATACTAAAACCATCGACCTGTCCGCCGCGCGGGGTTTGTTTCTGGGCCCGGTGCGGGATCAAAACATCGCCGCTCGATTGATGGCGATTCTCGAGGATGTTTTCGATCTCTGCCGTTTCCACAATATTCTCCTCGACACCCCGCACGCAAAGGCATGTGCGTATAAGGAAATGGGCAAATGCCCCGCGCCGTGCGATGGCTCGATCTCCATGGGGCAATATCGACAAATGATCGAGCGCAGCCTGGCTGTTTTGCTCGATCCCGAGGAGTTCATTCGCGAACAAACGATTCAGATGCAGCAGGCGGCGGGGGAACTGCGGTTCGAGACGGCGGCGAAAATCAAGGCTTGTATCGGGCAGGTCGCCACTCTCGGCAAAGGGCCGTTTCAGCATGTTCGGGAGCGGGAAAAATTACGATTCGTATCGTTGCAGCGCGGGCCGCGCGAGGGAACCGCCAAGGTGTTTCTGATCACGCCGGGCGGCATCAAGGAGATCGCCGGATGGATCGGGGCACCTCTTGCCGTTGCGGAAATTCTTCAGGTGACTGATGAATCGGCCAAATCCTCCGGGGTACCTCCAAACGAAATTCGGTCCCGCGCCACGCGAGAAAATTCAGACGCAATCGAAGCCGAGCGCATCGGCATTGTCGCCCATCATCTGTTTTTGGCAAAGCAAACGTCGGGAGTTTTCTTGCCGCTGGATACGCTGAATGATAAGACGCTTGCGAAGGGTTTGAGCGATCTGCAAAAGCAGAAAGTGAAGGAGTCTGATGATGAAGATGCCCCACAACAAGATTCTCGGCTGCATTCGAAAAGTACGTTGGAATGATTCACCAAAACGCATCGCATTGCTGGATACCGGCAACGGCAGAGAGGTGGCATGAGCGTCTCGCCCGTGCATTCGAGGGTCAAAAAAAGCACGGGCGGGACGCCCATGCCACCTCGTCTTGAAGGACCCATGCCCGAATTCATCAATGTTCCAACCCGCCATCGGCCGATAATGCTGAATGACGCGTCAGGAGTAAGCGTCATGGCATGGAAAAACAAGAACACCATTGTCCGTTTCTGAATCGCCCCGATGAGCGTTGTTCGCGATACTTCCACATCGATCGACTGGAACATGCGCTCGGGCATTGCTTCGATCGATTCGAATCGTGTTCGGTGTACGCCGAACGATTGAACGAACGGCAGGCCCGTCGGCAGATGGATGCGACGACCGCCTCCCTCGCGCAAGGGGTTTCATATGACTGCGAAGCCGTCCGCCACACCGACCGTCAACCGCTTGTCCAGGTCACCCTCTCTTCCCGTCTTGCGAGAGCTTTCCGGCGAACTCAAACGGCCTCCCAACCCGCTCATTACCCGCAGCGCCATGCCGGAGTTGAAGAGCTTCCTGCTCTATCTGGCGTCTGAGCGCGGGCTGTCTGAAAACACACTGAACGCCTATCGGCGAGACCTGGAAGATGTCGAGGATTTTTTTGGGGACGCCGGTCAGTCGCCTTTGAAGGGCAACGCGGATGATTACCGCGCGTATCTGCGCGGCCAGACCTTGCGCGGGCAATCGACCAAAACCGTCTCGCGCCGATTGGCGGCGATCCGGGTTTTCCTGCGGTATCTGACGGCGGAGGGGAACGATTTTTCGCCGGTGCTCGAGCAATTGGAGCGACCCAAGCCGGAGCGGGATTTACCGAAGATATTGAGCAAGGCACAGGTCAATCAACTCATCGCCGCTCCGAATCCCAAGTCATTTTTGTTCTCGCGCGATGTGGCGATTTTGGAATTGCTGTACGCCAGCGGTTTGCGCGCCAGCGAGTTGTGCCAGTTGAAATTGCGCGATTTGAATTTGCAGGTGGAGTGCGTTCGAGTGCTGGGCAAAGGGATGAAGGAGCGAGTGGTGCCATTGGGCCGGGCGGCGAAGGAATCGATCGAGCGCTATCTGCTGGACTGCCGGCCCAGGCTGGAACGCACGCCGCGCGATCGCGTGTTTTTGTCGCGCAGCGGAAGGCCGATGGAGCGGGTGGGGCTTTGGATGCTGGTGGAGAAGTATGGGCGATCAAGCGGTTTGCTCAAACACGTTTCACCCCACACGCTACGGCATTGTTTCGCAACGCATCTGATCGGCGGCGGGGCCGATCTACGCGTGGTCCAGGAATTACTGGGACATAGCGATATTGCCACGACGCAGATTTACACGCACGTCGATCAAACGCGGCTCAAGGCGATTCATGAGAAGTATCACCCAAGAGGGTGACGGAGATCCGTTGATATAAAAGAATGTGTTTTTATCGCCTGAAAAAAACTGGCCGCAAAGCCGCAATGAGCGCAAAGTAAAACCAAAGAATTCATTGAATAATGTCTTCTTTGCGTATTCTTTGCGCTCGTTGCGGCTTTGCGGCCATATTGCTTTTTAGTCGTTACGAGTAGAGCGAATTCGCATGACGATCATGCTGACTTCTAGGCTGCGTCGGGGAGATGCTGGTTCTGAAGACAGAGCGCCATAAAAATGTGCCTCAACCGTTCGACGGAAAGCTTCTCCAGAAAATCCGGCGTGAAATCAACCGGGAAGCTCCCGTGAAAATTGAGAAATTGCCGGGTCAGTGCCGTGCGATCCAGCGTAGACACAAGACAGATAAGATCTTCAATTTGCGGTTCCTGCAGCATTTTCGCTCCTCTTTCGCATATCCCGGGAGCAGTCTAAAGTAGTAGACCACAGGATTGCACAAAGGTTAGAAGAAACAATCAATAATAGTGCCTTTGCATGAGTTATCGGGACGGTGGGTGAACACCTTTATCACCTGTGCGGGCGGTGCCGGATTTTCCCACGGCAGTTTTTTCCAAGGCGGTTCGATCGGTGACTTGGTGATGTGCGAAGGCTCTGGCGCGATGGTAACTGAACAGACCGGAATCAAATCAGAGGATGTTTTGTGAAGCTGCTCGATGGGCCTGGGAGCGAAGCGGGGGGTGGGGTGAATCACCTGGCGTGGTTCGTAGCGCGGCTCGGGATGGATCACCCGCCGCCGTTCGAATGTCGCGGCGACCGACCCACGATTTTCGCGGGCGGAGGCGATGTCGGCGGCACGGATCGCGCCGCGCAAGAGTTTCACCAACTGCAAATCCAGCGTCGCGACAATCAGGCTGACGTTCGTTTCCAGGCTCACGCAGGGAAGGGAGCAAACGTCGGGGGAGAAAATTTCAGGTTCCCCGATCAAGCCGTTTCACGTCCTCATAAACACCGTAAAACAAGCCATTCCGTGCAATAGGATGGAAAAAGGGAAGATGATCGGACCCTGCACTTGAAAGTCCGCTTGTGACGGATGATGTTTTCACGCAACATCAGAGGGAGGAAAATGTTGGCCAGGTTCATCGTTTACCAATTTCGGAGCGAACGCATTGAGAGTAAGGTCGTCTGAAAAACGGGTGGCATGGGCGTCTCGCCCATGTTTTT